>JAMFSY010000061.1 GCA_026225555.1 Methylacidiphilales bacterium | reverse complement strand
GTGGAGGCGGCGGGGGTCGAACCCGCGTCCTAGAACAAGGCCATGAACGCATCTACAAGCTTAGCCGGGCTGTTATTGTCGGGAGAATGGTTGTGGCCCAGCTCACCCATTTCCGTAGTCACCACGTTAGTTCGCCGCCGTCGGTCGGTCACTCACCGGCTGCGTCGCCCCGCTGATAGCGCTGCCGTCCCTTAGCGGAGGTCCGGGCGGCAACGTCTGCTGGCCTTTTTTTAATTAGGCAGCAAGAGCCAACTCATGGTTAGCATTTATGTTTTGGGCTGGCAGTTTAACGAGGAAGACCTACCCCATCCTCGACTTGCAGCGGGCACTACCATGCTCCAGTCGAAGCCAATGCGCCCCCTTTTTTACCGACACGAATACCTTACCTGGAATGAAGCGGCGCGCAAAGGGTTTCTCGTTTTACGCCTTTCTTCGCGCCTTTTTGCTGGGCGCGCGAATGGCATCCGATAAGTTACTCCGATGACGGCTTCCCGCCCCGCCCCGCGTAAATTTGGCTTTGAAACGCGCATGGTCCATGCCGGCCACGTGCCCGACGCGGAGACCGGTGCGCGAGCCGTGCCGATTTACCAGACGACTTCCTACGTCTTTGATAATCCCGAGCAGGCGGCCCAGCTTTTCGAGCTCAAGCAGTATGGGAACATCTACACGCGGATCAGCAATCCCACCACGGCGGTCCTGGAAGAACGACTCGCCTCGTTGGAAGGCGCCACCGGCGCGCTCTGCGTAGCCAGCGGCATGGCGGCGCAGTTCATCGCCCTGATGACGCTGCTTTCGCCGGGCGACGAGGTGGTGGCATCGTCTCATCTCTACGGCGGCACGGTGACGCAGTTGAAGCAGACTTTCCTCAAGCTTTCGATCAAGGTCACACTGATCGACCCACACGACTTCCCGGCGTGGGAAAAGGCGATTACGCCTAAAACGCGCGCGCTTTACGCCGAGACGATCGGTAATCCGCGTGGCTCGATTTTCGACCAGGAGAAATATGCGGCGCTGGCGGCCTCGCACAAGATTCCCCTCATCATCGACAACACTTTCGCGACGCCCTATCTTTGCCGGCCCATTGAGTGGGGCGCGACGCTCGTCCTCCATTCGGCGACGAAATTCATCGGCGGCCATGGCAGCGCTATCGGCGGCGCAATTCTCGATTCCGGTAATTTCGATTTCAGCCGTTTTCCCAGCATCGCGGCCCCCTCGCCTTCTTATCACGATCTTCGCTTCTTCGATACGTTTGGCCATTACGGCTTCCTGATGAAGGCCCGGGCGGAAACGGTGCGTGATGTCGGCGCGTGCATTTCGCCGATGAATTCGTTCCTCATCCTGCAGGGACTGGAGACGCTTTCCCTGCGGATGGACCGCCATGTCAGCAACGCCGGCCAAGTCGCCCGTTTCCTGGACGAGCACGAACAGGTCGCCTGGGTCGCTTATGCCGGATTGCCGAGCCATCCCGATCATGCGCTGGCGCAAAAATACCTACCCAAAGGCCCCGGCGCGGTGTTTTCTTTTGGGTTAAAGGGCGAGGGAGCGCAGGTGCGGGAAGACGGCAAGCGGTTCATCGAGGCGCTTCAACTCTTCTCCCATCTGGCGAATGTCGGCGACGTGCGCAGCCTGGTCATTCACCCGGCCTCGACCACTCACCAGCAGTTGACGGAAGAGGAACTCGCCGCGTGCGGGGTGGGACCGGAAATGATCCGGCTTTCCGTCGGGCTCGAAAACGTGGAGGATTTGTTATGGGATCTGGATCAAGCCTTTCATGCGCTGTCACGCTCAACACAAGCCTGACGCCCGAACAACGCGCCCGCTATCAGGATGTGGAGCAGATCAACCACCTGCTTGAGACGGCGCGCACCATCGCCGTGGTCGGGCTTTCCAGCGATCGCCAGAAAGCGAGTTTCTTTGTCGCGGGCTACCTGAAGGATGAGGGTTACCGCATCGTGCCGGTTAATCCCAAGGCGGACACGATCCTCGGCGAGAAGGCTTATCCGGACGTGGCCAGCATTCCCTTCCCCGTCGACCTGATCGATATCTTCCGGCCCGCGCGGGATGTCGATGAGATCGTCGATCAAGCCATCGCGCGCAAGGAAAAAGGAATCGATTCCCCTGCCCTTTGGCTGCAACTGCGCATCGTGAATCTACCGGCGGTCGAGCGGGCCTTGGCGGCCGGCCTGACCGTGATTATGGATAAGTGCGTGAAGATGGAGCACGGCCGTTATCGCGGCGGGCTCCATTTCGCGGGGATGAATACGGAGATCATTTCCGCCCGTAAACGGCGGCGATAGTTCCCTTTCCTCGCCGACGGTCGAAGACCGTCGGATTTCATTTCTCGTGCGACAGCCGACGCATTTATTGCGTCAACGCGCCATTGATCGCCGTGCCGACCAGATAAAAGTCGTTGCTGATGTCCGCCGGTGTGGAAGCGTAAAATTCCTGCCCGATGGGTTGGTTCGGATTATAGGGGAAATTGGTTCCACCTGTGTTCGCTGTCGAGTTGGTCGCATTGGCCACCTGTGCCAAAAGATCCTGCTCGGAGGGAGTCACGTCGGTGCCATATCCCACGGTAAAAATCGTCACTCCCGCTGCCCGCGCATGCCAGGCGTATTCCCGCGCCTTCCAGAT
>JAMFSY010000060.1 GCA_026225555.1 Methylacidiphilales bacterium | reverse complement strand
TTCAGCCAGATGGCGAAGACCATGACCAGCAGCGGCGCGAGCACGAAGCTCGGAATCGAAATGCCGAGGAGCGCGCCGAGGGTGATCCACCGGTCGCCCGCCTGGTTGTGACGTATCGCGGCCCATCCTCCGCAGGCGATGCCAAAGGAGAGCGCGAGCGCATAGGCGAGCGAGCCCAGCACCATGGAAACGGGCAGCGATTGCGCGATGATCTCGTTGACGGTGCGGTTGCGATATTGGGTGGAGATGCTCAGGTTGCCATGCGCCAGCTTGTAAAGATATTGGCCGTATTGGTGAAAGACGGAGCCTTGGAGATCGTACTGCTTTTCCAGTTCGATACGTATCTCGTCCGGGATTTTTTTCTCATTCGAGAAGGGGTTGCCCGGCGCCGTGCGGACCAGCAGGAAGGTCAGCGTCACGACAATGAACAGGACCGGAATGGCCTGGAACAAACGTCGTATGATGATCGCGATCATGCGGAGTTATTTCTTCCCCGGAATGTAGAGTTCGCCCCAAGGATGTTCATCGACAAAGTTCGGCTGGAAGCCCCCCAGCTTTTCCGGATGGTAGAGCGACATCCCGACCCAAAAATAGACCGGGACGATCGGCACGTCATCGACGACGAGCATCTTTTCCATGTCGCGGAAAATCTGCATGCGCTTCGCCTGGTCGGCGGTCGCTTCGGAATCGCGAAGCATCTGGTCGTACTCGGGGCGGCTCCAGCCCGTCTCATTGTTTCCACTGTCAGTGGTGAACATGTCCAGAAAGGTCTGGGGATCGTTGTAGTCCCCGATCCAGTCGGAGACGCTGAAATCGAAATCGAGCAACTGTTGGGTGTTGAGATAGACCTTCCATTCCTGCCCGAGCAAATGGATGGAGGTGATGCCGAGATCGCGTTGCCAAAGGGCCTGCATTTCAGTTGCGATCTGGGTCCAGTTGCTGCGCGCGGGATAAAGGAGATTCGCGTCGGGAAAGCCCCGACCCTCCGGGTAACCGGCTTCGGCGAGAAGCTCGCGCGCCTTTTTTAGATCGCGGGTGAGGCCCGCGGGTGGCGTGTACCCGACACTGCCGGGAGGCACGAGGGTGTCCGCGACCGGCTCGCCCGCGCGGGTGATTTTGTCGACGATGTCCTGCTTGTCCAGCGCGAGGGCCAAGGCCTTGCGCACCCGCACGTCGTCGAACGGCTTGCGCTTGACGTTGAAGCGAATGAAGGTCGTCGCGCCAAATGGATTGGCGTGGAAATAAGGTTGATGGCGAATGTCCTGCACCAACTCGGTGGGGATGCTGGTCTTGTCGATGATGAGATCGGTTTTGCCGGAATAGAAAAGGTTGAAGCAGGCCGTGGAATTGTCGGTGGGGAGGACCTTGATCCGATGAATGGGCACCGGTCGCCAGTAGTAGGGGCTCGACTCCAGCAGGATGTAGTCGTTGAGCCGCCATTCCTTCAGAGTGTAGGGCCCGTTGCTCACCAGCTTTCCGGGTTTGGTCCAGTCATGGCCATACTTTTTCACGGCAGGCAGATAGACGGGGAACAGCGTCGGCAAGGTCGTCAACTCCAGGAAATAGGCGGTCGGATGAGCCAAGGTGACGACGAGCGTGTGATCATCGGACGCCTTGACGCCGACCTGGGAAAAATCGGTCAGCTTGCCCGTGCCATAGGCTTCGCCGTTGACGAGGTAGTAGAGCTGGTAGGAATACTGAGAAGCGGTCAACGGATTGAGGGCTCGTTCCCACGAGTTGAGGAAATCGTCGGCCGTCACCGGCTCGCCGTTGCTCCATTTGATGCCCGGGCGAAGCGTGAAGGTGTAGGTGAGCAGGTCGGGCGAGAGCGTCCAGCTTTGGGCCATGCCGGGAATGACGAGTCCCTGGGCGTTGCGCGTGGTGAGACCCTCGAAAAGGGCCTGGCAAATACGCCCTTCCAATTGGCCGGTGATGATGGCCGGGTCGAGGCTTTGCGGCTCCGCGCTATTGCAGATGGTCAGGTCGGCCGGCGGGCTCAGGCTCCAGCCGCCGAAGAGATAAAAGAACGCGAGGAAGAGAAGGAGCGCGCCCGCCAGTGCCGTAAGGAGGAAAGGTGTGCGCATCGTCCCTTCGCCATTAGCCCTTCCCGCCGCGCTTGTCGACTCTCCTGCGGAGGGCAGGTTTTCTGCTCCGAAGGCGAAGCGGGGGGAGGAAGGCTATTTAGCCTTGGCCGGAGAAACGGGGGCGGCGTTGGTCGTGGCGGGAATTGGGGTCGCGGTCGGAACCACCGCCTTCGTTACTGGCACGGTTTCGCTGGTCGTCGGGACGGCCGTGGGCGTGGTCGCGGTCGGCTTGACAGGAGCCACGGGCTGCAAAAGTTCCTGCTGAAGGGGCGAGACTTGTTTCTCAACGCTGGCGCGATGCGAGTAGAGTCGGGCCAGGCTGATGCTGAGAATGAAGAAAAGCGCCGCGAACCAAACCGTGGCTTTCACGAGCACCTGCGATGTTTGCGCGCCCCAGACCGAATCGGTAAAGCCGCTGCCGAAAGCCGCGCCCAGACCTTCCTGCTTGCTGCGTTGCATGAGCACCACAAGGCACATCAAAACGCAGACAGCGACAAACAAAACGAGCAAGACGTCGATCAGGGCATTCGTCCAAAACATAGGGGGAACGATGGTCGCGCGTCTGCCTACTCGAGGCAAGCGTTTTTGATGATCGCGGTGAACCCGCGGGCATCCAGGCTGGCCCCGCCGACTAGGGCGCCGTCGATGTCGGGTTTGGAAAGGAGTTCCTTGGCGTTCTCCGGCTTCACGCTGCCGCCGTACTGGATGCGGATACGCTCTGCCGCGTTCTGGCTGAAATGGGTGCCGAGGACCTTGCGGATCCATTGATGCGCCTCTTCCGCTTGGGCGGCCGAGGCGGTTTTGCCGGTGCCGATGGCCCAGACCGGTTCATAGGCAAGGACGATATCGGTGAAATCTTTATCGGTAAAGCCGGCTAAACCCTCTTTTAATTGCGTTTCTAGAACGTTTTTCCATTGATCGGATTCGCGCTCGGGGAGAGTTTCGCCCACGCATACGATGGGACGCAGCTCGGCGGCCAGGGCGGCCTTGGTCTTGCGGTTGACCGTCGCGTTGTCCTCGTGGAAATACTGGCGGCGTTCGGAATGACCGATAATGACGTAGCGCACATAAAGCTCGCGCAGCATGCCAGCAGAGATTTCCCCGGTATACGCGCCTGAAGCGGCTTCATGCATGTTTTGCGCGCCGAGCCGGACGCCGGTCTGCGAGCTCAGCATCTCGCTGACGGCGGCAAGCGCGGTGAAGGGCGGACAAAGAACGATCTCCGCCGCGTCATACTTGCCGATTTCGCGCAGCAAATCTTCAACCAGGGCGCGGGCCTCGGCCTGCGTTTTGTTCATCTTCCAGTTGCCGGCGATAATTTTTTTACGGTAGATCATA
>JAMFSY010000059.1 GCA_026225555.1 Methylacidiphilales bacterium | reverse complement strand
GATAAAGCGGGTTCGTCCACCCTCTCATGCGCGGCCCGCCGGTTAGGCGCGGCCCTTTTGCCACTTGCGAAGATTGGATTTCCAGAGCGTTTCCGTCCGGCCGCGCAGGAAAATGGCATCCTTCCAGACATTGGGGAAGGCGTTCAATCCATAGCCGCCGTTGGGGCCGAATTCCGGGCAGATATAAACGACTTCGTCTCCCTTGGCGCCGGCGAACCAGGAGGCAAAGAGCGCATCAATGAATTCCAGGTAGGGTTTCAGTTCCGTATTTTCATGGCCCTTGCCATCGGTGGCGGGAATCTGGCAGTGATGGCCATTGAAGGGGCGGAAATGGAATTGCCGGCTCAGTTGCAACAGGTCGGGACGGACCAACAAGCGTTCGGCATAAGGGGGATTCAGGTGTTTGACCACGGCTAGATGGGAGAAATCCCAACAAAACCGAATCTTTTCGCCGGTCGCCTTTTGATAGAGAGCGGCGATTTCGTAGGTTTTCTCGGGCGTTTCCGTGCAGGTATCGCGATGAATTTCGAGATCGATGGAAAGACCAAGCTTTTGCGCCAGGGCTTCCATTTTGATCCAGACGGCCACGGCTTCTTTCGGCGTGGTATCGTGATCGCAAAGCTGCACATTGATGCGCGCCGCTTTCATCGCCTGGGCGTCGGTCAGCTTCTTTTTATAGGTGTCCTTTTGGCCGTCGATATAACAGATGTAATCCATCTTATATTTCTCGCAGAGGGCCGGCATTTCCGGAACGATTCCGCCGCCCATGGCATCGAATCCAGCCTTCTTGGCCTGTCGAAATCTTTCTTCCAGGGACCATTCCCGATCGGCTGAAGGTTGGTGCATCAAGGTCCAGAGTCCGGCGAATTGTTTGAGGACAGGATGGTCTTTAGCTGGTGAGTTTTTCATAGAGTGGATGTGATGGGAGCAGTTTTAGTTGTGGTGGAGATTCTTTTTGGCGCGAATGACCCAACGGGTGGGGCTGAGTTCTTCTTCCAAGGTCAAAGGCATTTTTCCCTGACCGCGAAGGGCGCGTAGATAGAGATCGAAGTAGTCTTCGCCGGTCGCGCTGGTATCCAAGGGCCCGAGATCTTTTTCTCCCACGACCAAACGGGTGAGTTGGCCGCCCCGGGTCGATTCGACCATGCCGGAGGTGCCCCAAATGCGCAACGTTTCGTAGCCCCAGATTCCAGTCCCGCGCGGGTTAAGATAGTTGGCCGCGACCGAGGCCAGCCCGCCGTTGACGAGCTCCATCATCAAAAGGGAGGCTATGCGCAATCCGCCATTTTTAACCGGGTTGCCCAGCGTCGTTTCCCGGGCGCTGATGGACTTCACGGCAACGCCGCCCACCTGTTCGATCATGCGGACGCCGTGGATGGCACTCTGCGTGATCAAGCCGCCATCGATCTCCTCATCCTGGGGCCGCGTCTCCGCGTAGGGATAGGACTTCTCCACCGCGACCTGGACGATCTCTCCCAGTTGTCCGCTTTGGACCACGCGGCGCATTGCGAGATAAGGTTGCGCCAGGGCGGTGCCCGCCATTTCGTGAAATATCCGGCCTGTTTCCCGGGACACGCGGATGATCTCATCCAGGTCCTCTTCGGTCAGCGCGCAGGGTTTTTCCGCATAGACATGCTTCCCGGCGCGGAGGGTCGCCACCGCATCGCGGGCCTGGTCTTTTCTTCGCGGCGAGCAGAGGGAAATCAATTCCACGCGAGGATCTTTCCAGAGTTCCTCCAGCGAGGAATAGACGCGGATTGAATCGTTCGCGCGCAGGCTTTCCGGGAGCTTCTCGCGGGGAAAAGCGGCCATCGCCACCAGTTCAGCCTCCGGATTTTTTTCCAGGAGATGCTGAATTTGATGGCCATTCGCGCCATAAATTCCAATGCCCCGTTTCATGGAAAAGCTATATTCGACGCGCTTCTCCATGGCAATGACTTTCGCCGGAAAGGGAAGTTAGGAGGAAGTCCTCGCTGTCTTCAATCGCTTCTGAAGCAGCGCCAGAACGGCGGCCTCGACCGGGCGGAGTTTGCGGAGTGGCAACGCGCGGCCAAAGGCCATCATGTGGTCGTATTTATTGAGGTCCCGAATCTCCGTCCACTTGGGGTGGTAACAATACTGCTTGCGCTCGCGCGCGTCCCGGCCGGTCGCCTGGATGTGGCCGTTGGCCTTGGTGCAAATCCAGACCTCTTCCCACGCGGGCGGAATAACGAGGCTGCGAATGCGATGCAAAGTCGAGGAGTCCCGCATCAGGCGACCGTTGGGGCGCTGATAGGCAAAATATTTGCCGTGTAAAATCCGGGTGATGCCGGGACTGGCTTCGGTGATGTATTGCAATCCAGCTCGACGGGCATCGCGCCGATGGGGCGCTTTTTCAGCGATGGGAGCGGTGGGAGAAGGTTTCATGGAAGGCGGCGTTCCTTTCCTTTGCAGGAGCCATACCAATCATTGGGATTCGAGCGGATAGAGGGGCTCGCGATCCCGCTGGCGTACTTGTTGATGGCTGGCGCGCTGCATTTTGCGTATGTGAAAGACCCTTACTGGCAACACGCGCGGGAGAGGATTCCGGACGATTTTCAAGAAACTCCCACCGAATCGCCTTGATATTATACGTATGAATAATAACGTTGAGAACGTATGCCTGCCACTTCCGATAAAATTCTGCACTTGCGCCAACTCCTGGCCGAGCGATTTGGGCAGAGCGGCATGGCCGTGGAAGAAGTCTATTCCACCGGTTTCAAGGCCCTGGATGAGATCGGCCTTCCCCGCGCCGCGATTACGGAAATTGTTTCCTCCCCCCAAGCCGGGCCGGGCGGAGCCTTGCTGCTTTATGGATTGCTCCACGCCTCGATCCAAAAGGGTGATCGCGCCGTGCTGATCGACGGGAAGGATTCTTTCCAGCCGCAAGGGCTGCGGCAAGCGGACCTTGATCGGCTGCTCTGGACCCGTTGCCGGCAGGCGGGCGAGGCGATCAAGGCGGCGGACTTGATCGTGCGGGACGGCAACATTCCCCTGGTGCTGTTACTGCTGACGCTGAATCCCGCTTCGGAATTGCGGCGGGTGCCCCCCACGGTCTGGCATCGGTTGCAGATGCTGGCCGAGAAATCGGCGGTCACGCTGCTGGTTTTTACGCCCGCCGCGCAAATCGGCTCGGCCCGGTTGCGCCTGTCAGTCAGCGGGGTTTTCCCGCTCGGGAAGCTGCATCGATGCCGGAGTGAGCTTCTGCCCGCGCTCGATCTCCAGATCGAACGGCGGCGTGTGGGACGCGAAAGGGGGTGCGACGATGAAGAATTATGCCGTGCTGTTTGCGCCTGAGTTTCGTCTCCAGGCGACGCTCCGTTATTTCCCGGCCCTGGCCGAAAAGGCTGTCGCGCTGCTGAAGGTCGAGGGAAGCAAATCTCGGATCAGCGAGCGGAACGCGTCCGCCCGGGCCCATCAGGTCCATCGCGGCATGACACCGACCCAGGCCTTGGCGCGCTGTGCCGATCTTCATCTTCTCCAGGGCAACCCGGGCCATGAGCGCTCGGCCCAGGACATCCTGCTGCAGACGGCCGAAACCCTCTCGCCTTTTCTGGAAGCCACCGCTCCCGGAATTATCACGGTGGAATTGCCGGGAGAACGCGTCCTGACCGAGGCCGATTTCCTCGCGCGCTGGGAAAGGCCGCTGCGCCTGCTCGGCCTGGAGGTGCAGATCGGCGTGGCGACCACTCCCGACCTGGCCCTGCTGGCCGCCCGCTTTGCCGATCCGGTGAAAATCGTGACGGATACGACCGCCTTTCTCGCGCCGCTGCCCGTCGAGGCGCTTCAACCGTCGGATGAAATTTTAACGGTGCTGGATTCGTGGGGCATACGCACGATCGGCTCGCTGGTCGCGCTGCCCATGGCCCAGGTTTGCGAGCGGCTGGGATGGGAGGCGGTCGGGCTTTGGGAACAGGCGACCGGCGGACGGCCTCGCCCGCTCAAATTGATCAAGCCGCAGGAATTTTTCGTCGAGCAGGCCGACCTCGAACATCCGGTCGAAATGCTCGAGCCGCTGCTCTTTTTGCTGCGCCGGTTTCTCGAACAAATCATGGCGCGGCTCGGGAACGTTTACCTGGTTGCGGGCAAGCTCCGTTTGATTCTCCGTTTTGAGCAGGGCGAACCCTATCAGCGAATTTTCATCATTCCACAGCCGACCCGCGACGTGGATTTGCTTTTTCGCATGCTTCACACCCATCTCGAAAATTTCACCGCCGCGGCCGCGATCATCGGGCTCGAGCTCGCGGCCAAGCCGGTTCGCCCCAACGCGGAGCAATTCGGTTTGCTGGAAAAAGGGGTGCGCGATCCGCATCAATTCGCCGAAACGCTCGCGCGGCTCCACGCGCTTCTCGGCGCGGACCGGGTCGGCGCGCCTGTGCTGGAGGCTTCCCGCCATCCCGACGCCTTTCAACTCCGTCCTTACGAAATGGAGGCCGCTTCTCCCCTGGAACCGGAGCCGGAACCGCTCCTCGGCATTCCCCGGTTGCAATTCCGCCCGCCGGTTCCGGCGCAGATCATTCTCCATGATAAACGGCCGGCCTTTCTCTATTCCGCGCATGGCACCGGGCCGATTAAGGAAACGCGGGGGCCGTGGTTGCTGGAGGGCAATTGGTGGGAATCGCGCCACTGGTCGCGCGAGGAATGGGACGTCGCCACGGATGAGGGCATCTACCGGCTCGTCCATGTCGGGGAAGGCTGGTTTCTCGAGGGAATCTATACCTGAGCAGGCGCATGGCTTATGTGGAATTGCATGCCCGCAGCGCCTTCAGCTTTTTGCGCGGCGCCTCATCGCCGGAGCAACTTGCGGAGACCGCCGTGCGGCAGGGACTCTCCGCTGTGGCGCTCTGCGATCGTAATGGCGTGTATGGCGCGCCCCGTTTTTATGCCACGGCCCAAGAGCACGGTTTGCGGCCCATCGTCGGCAGCGAGTTGACGCTGGAAGATGGCAGCGTCCTTCCCGTCCTGGTGAAAAATCAGGCCGGTTATCGCAATCTCTGCCGCATGATCACGCGAGCCCAATTGCGCGCACCCAAGGGCGAAAGCCGGATTGCGTGGGACGAGTTGGAGGAATTCCACGACGGGCTCATCGCCCTGACCGGCGACACGGAAGGTCCGCTGCACCGGCCCATCTTCCGTGGTGATGGCGCGGGGGCGGAGGCGGGATTGCGCCGCCTTGTCCGGGCTTTCGGCGCGGATCACGTTTATGTCGAATTGCAGCGGCACCATGTTCCCGGCGAGGAGCGCGTGATGGAGGCCTTGATCGAACTGGCGTCCGCCCATCATCTTCCCATCGTGGCCACGAATGGCGTGGTTTACGCCGAACCGGGAGGCCGCGACGTGCACGATGTTTTCACCTGTCTCCGCCATCACACGCATCTGGATGCGGCGGGTCTTCTGCTCAGCGCCAATAACCAGCGCCACCTCAAAACGCCCTCCGAGATGGCCGATCTATTTGCCGATTTGCCGGAGGCGATCCATAACACCGGCCAACTTGCTGAACGACTGGTCTTCACTCTCAGTGATCTCGGTTATGCGTTTCCCAGCTTCCCCGTTCCTCCCGGCGAAACTATGGACGGCCTCCTGCATCAGCTCACCTATCAAGGAGCGCGGCGTCGATACGAGGATTTCAACGAGGCGGTTCGCCGGCAATTGGAGAAGGAACTCGAGCTCATCGGGCGGCTCGGGTTTGCCGGTTACTTTCTTATCGTGGCGGACATGGTCAATTATGCCCGAGAGGAAAATATTCTGATTCAGGGCCGGGGGAGCGCGGCCAATAGCGCGGTTTGTTATGCCCTGGGCATCACCGCCGTCGATCCGGTTAAAAGCGAACTTCTCTTCGAGCGTTTCCTCAGTGAAGGCCGCAAGGCGTGGCCGGACATCGATCTCGATCTACCCAGTGGTGAGCGGCGGGAAAAAGTCATTCAGGAAGTCTTTCGCCGCTATGGCAAACACGGCGCGGCCATGACGGCCAATGTCATTACTTATCGGGGTCGCAGTGCTATGCGGGAAATCGGGAAAGCGCTTAATTTTCCGGAGGATATTCTCAAGCGTTTTTCCGATCTTTTTGCCAATGGCGATTTCGCTCACACGATCGAATTGGAAGAGCAGGTGGAACGCGCGGGCGTGCCAAAATCGCATGCCCGTTTCCGACCGCTCATCCATCTCTATAAGCGGGTCTACGGCCTGCCGCGTCATCTCGGCCAGCACTCCGGCGGAATGGTCATTTGCCAGGGGCGTCTGGACGAAATTGTGCCGCTCGAAAATGCCTCGATGCCAGGCCGGGTCGTCGTGCAATGGGATAAGGACGACTGCGAGGACCTGGGCATCATCAAGATCGATTTTCTCGGACTCGGCATGATGGCGGTGCTGCAGGATGCCGTAACCTTGACCCATCAACGCGGACACGGCATCGATCTCGCCCAGCTTCCCAAGGACGATGCGGCCACTTTCGAG
>JAMFSY010000058.1 GCA_026225555.1 Methylacidiphilales bacterium | reverse complement strand
TAATTGAGCGCAAAGCCGTGAATCTGCGCATCCGACACCGTACCAGCTATCACTATTCCGAGAAAGTCCCCTTCGGGAGACATCAACTCATGTTGCGCCCGCGGGAGGGCCACGGTCTCCACATGGAGAAATGCTCCATTGAAGTCTCGCCCCGGCATCGCATGCGATGGATGCGAGACCTTTACGAAAACAATGTCGGCTTCATCGAATTCGACGAACCGGCCTCGGAGCTGGTCGTGGCCTGCGAATTCATTGTACGGACTTGCGATTACAACCCCTTCAACTTTGTCATCCTGCCCGAGGCGCTCGAATACCCGTTCAATTACGAGCACAACCTGCAGAAGGAACTGACGCCGCTCATCCAGAATCTCTATTTTCGCGATGAAGCCCGCCTTCGCGGCTGGCTTGAACAGTTCTGGCATCCAGGCAAACGAATCGACACGCTCGATCTGCTTCAGCAAATCAACGGCAACATCTACCGCACCTTCAAGTATCGTCGGCGGGAGGAGCGAGGAGTCCAGTCCCCGGCGGAGACGCTGGAGAATAATAGCGGTTCCTGCCGTGACTTTGCGGCGCTTTTCATTGAGGCCTGCCGCTGTCTGGGAATCGCCGCGCGGTTTGTCAGCGGCTACATGTACTCCGCCGAGATCACGGGCCGCATGTCGATGCACGCCTGGGCAGAGGTCTATCTTCCCGGCGCGGGCTGGATCGGCTTCGATCCGAGTTGGGGCATTCTCGCGTCCTCGCAATACATCCCGGTCGCAGTCTCCCGCCATCCCGAAAACGCCACGCCGATTTCCGGGACCTACATCGGGACGTCTCGCATCTTTCTCAAGTGTGTCGTCGATCTCTACGTCGAGCTGCACGATCCCGCCGTTAAAGCTCCCGTGGGAACCGATCAACTGATTGGGTAAGTGATGGCGGCGGGGCTATCCGCGGCCAAGGAAGGCGAACCGCCTCAGGTGCGGCAGATTCCACTCCCGGGGGATGTGCGAGTATGGAGAATCGAACTCCAGCCTCATCCTTGGGAAGGACGCGCGCTACCATTACGCCATACTCGCGGAAATCTTTCTCGTGCCCTTTTTGAGCACCCCCGGATGGTTAACTGTGGGAATTGATCTTTTCGACCAGCACCTTTTTGGCCGCCGTGCCGACGACCTGTTCGCGGACCGCTCCGCCTTTGAAGAAAAGAAGAGTCGGGATGTTGTAGATCCCGAATTTTTGGGCGAGCTGCTGCTCATTATCGACATTGACCTTGACGATTTTCACCTTGTCGGGGAGTTCCCGGGCGACTTCATCCAGCAACGGGGCGATCATTTTGCAGGGGCCGCACCATTCGGCCCAAAAATCCACAATGACAAGTTTGTCGGCCTGCACGACTTCCTTATCGAAGTCGGCGGCGGTAACGGAAGAAACGTTCGTACTCATAATATCTTCTAACACGACTTACCAAAAAAGCGAATACTAGTGACTTAAGACCCTGTCCGAGAGGGCTCAGGGCTGGAAGCAATAGTATCCGAGATAGGCCGCCGTTCCCCACGTCACCAAGGCCAGGACGCCTGCGGCAACGGTGGTCAGAAGGGTCGATCCGCTTGGTTCGCTCTCGACAAATTTAACGGGCGCGGCTGCAGGAGTCGCGACGACCGCTTTCGGCTTGGCTTCACCGGCCTTCATGGCCATGGCGGCCGTGCCGGCGGCAACGGCGGCGGGTACCGCGACTTTGGCGGCTGCGGGAACATTGATGGGAGTAGTGCCGGAAGCAGGTCTCGCTCCGGTCGATCCGGGCAGGCTCGGTTTCACCGTAATGCGGGCGGTTTCCTTGGGAGGAGCGCTCTTGATCACCGAGGTGCCGGATTTGAGATTCGTCGGCACGGGGGCCATCGGTGTCGCCGAGGCGGGCCGCGGAGGCAAGGTACCGCCGAGAGCCACAGGGACGACTGCGCCCGGTACCACAGGCTTCACCGGCAAAACCGCACCAGGAGTGGGCGGCCTGACGGGGCTGATTGGAGAGACCGCCGTCGGCGCAGCGCCGGGAGGGCGAACCGGAGCGACAGAAGGAGGAGTGAGCGGGGTCGGAGGTTTGACTCCAGCTGTCGGGACCACGACCGGTTTGACGCCAGGAATAAAGGGCGCGCCCGGTACGATGGGCTTGACTCCACCGATGGCCGGAGGCGGCGGAACGGGAGGGTTGATCGGCGCAGCCGTGGGAGCGGGATCCACCACCGTGGTGCTGGAAGGGGTCGGAGCCCCAGGCGCACGCCGCGGGGGAGCGATCGTGGTGGTCTTGGGAGCGGCAGGATTGGAATCGGGCGTGGGAGGGGGCGGTGGGTTCATGGACGATTGAGGTGGGGAAACTCGTGAGGGTGGGGCGATGGAACTGCTCTGGGCCTTGGGGGCATCGGGATCCACCACGGCAGTCGTGGAGGGCGAAGCAGGCGCAGAACTGCTGGTGGCTGGCTGGCTCGACAGAATCGTGGCCGGACGCGCCGGTATGCCGGGCGGCTGATCCAGGCGGCGCGTTCCGCTGAGAATAGGGGCCGGGAGGGAGGCCGTTTTCTTGACCGGTGGTGGTCCGAACGAAGGCCGGGTCGGCGTCGCAATCGCGGCTGGTTTCGGGATGGCCGACGCCACTTCCGCAGCAACAACCGCAGCGGCGGCAGGGATCGCAATTTCCTTGAAGAGCGAAGGCTGTGGCGCAACCGGCTTTACTTCGGCGACCGGCTTCCTTTCCTCCGGCGCAGGCGGCGCGATGGGAAGCGGAGGCAGGGGCTTTTCTTCCGATTTGATCTCCGGAACGATAGGTTGCTCCAGAGGTTTTTCCTCCGGTTTGACCTCGGTGACAAAGGGCTTCTCGGTAGCTTTTTCTTCAGCTTTGATTTCGGCGATAACCGGTTTCTCGGCTGGCTTTTCCTCAGGCTTGATCTCATCGAGAGCGAGCGTGTGCTGCTCCACCGGTTTTTCTTCGGCTTTGATTTCCTCGAGCGCAGCCTTCTCCTCGACTTTGGTTTCCGTGATGACGGGCTTCTCTTCGGATTTGGCCTCGATCAAGACGGGCTGATCGGCTGGTTTATCGAAAGAAAGCAGGCTTTCCTGCTGTTTGATCTCGGGCGCGGGCTCCGCGATTTTGGCTTCGACCACGGCTTCTTCCGCGGGTTTTTCGAAGGGAATAACTTTGCTCTCTTCTTTGCTTTCGAAGGCGGAGACGAGGGCGGGAAGTTCGGCGGCTGCCATGGTTACAGCAGCGGTTTCCACGATTTTGGGAAGAATCGGAATGGCCGGAGGCGGCGTCACCGGTGCCGGGGCCACGGGTTCGACGATCTTTTCTTCCCTGGCTTCCACCACGACAGGCGGCGGCGGAAGCGGAGGGGCCGGTGGCTTTTCCGCCACGGGCGCGGGCGTGCCGAAGAGAGGAGCCGATTTAGCCTTGGGCGGCGGAAATGGCGGCGCCAGAGAGGTCGTCCGAGTCAAGGGCGGCGGCGGCAAAGGCGTGGGGCTGGCCTGGACCGGCGACACGGGGGAAGCAGGCTGGCTGGCGGGCGGCAAAATGGGCGATGACTTGGCCTTGGGTGGAGGGAAAGGCGGCGCGGAAAGCGCGCTGGTCTTCGTCTTGGGTGAAGGAAAAGGAGGAGTCGGAATCGAGCCCGTCTGTGTCTTGACTGGCGGCGGGAAAGGAATCCCGGCCAGAACTCCTGTGCGAGTCTTGATCGAGGGCAAAGGCGGCACGCCTGCTGAAAGCGTCGAGGGAGGCTTGGGCGGCGGAAGCGGCGAGACCGTGGCGGGTGGCGGCGGCGTGGAAAGAGGTTTCGAACTGGAGAAAGGCGAAGGCGACATTTCCAGGGGCTGCGTGACCGCAACCGAAGGCGGCATGGGAAGATCGACCAGCTTCAGCGAGGCCGTGGGCCGTTTGACCTGAACGGGCGCGGTTGTACCATCCGGCAAAGTCGGCCGCCCCGGCGCGTTCAGCACGCCGGATTTGGTTGCCGGAAATACCGGTTCAGTCAGACGGCTCGAGGATTTCTTCGTGGGCTGGATCAATGCCGAGGTCTGCTTGATCGACTGAGGCGTGACGAGAGAGGGCTGCGGAGAAAGAGGCGCGGGCGTGGCGGGAAGCGGCGGGGCCTTGGCCTCGACGACCGGTGCGGCAGGCACAGGCAATGGAGGCGGCGTGCGAGGCGCGGCAGGTTCCAGTTTCGCCATGATGGGCAGAGACTGGGTGGCAGGCAAAGCCGGCGGCTTGGATTGGTGAGGCACCGGGATGAAAGGCTCCGCCTCATCCACTTTGCCACTTTGGACAAAGACCTTGGCCCGGGGATTGGCAATGACGACGCGCGGCGGCGCGGAGGGCACGCGTCCCGAGGGAGCGCTGATGGGAGGGACCGAGGGCGGCGAAATCAATCCTGGATTGACCATGGGCCGGGTCGGCGCACCCTCCGGCGCGGTGAGAGCGGTGCCGGGGACGGGGGGAGGTGTCAAGTTCTTCTGCGGGAAAAGCGGAGTGGTCTTGGCGGCGGGCGGCGAACCCGTCAAGGGAGGAGCGGCGGGCCGGGGATGTGGCAGGGATACCGAAGGCGGACGCGACACGTTGGGAATCGGCTTCGTAACGGCGGTCGACCAGGCAGGCGGGACATTCTGTACCGGGGCCGGCGTGATATTCGGATTGGTATTGATCGGCAGCGTCGTAGCAGCCGAGATGTTAGGACGACTGGCTGTCTGGGCCGTCAGCGGCTTAAGTGGCCGTGGCGGCAAGCTGATACGAAGTGTCTGGCGTTTGGGTGCATTTGGATCAGCACTCCCAGGGCCCTGGGGATTAGCAGAGTCGGCCATATTCAATGCTTTTTATAGTTATTTCGGGAAATATTCAATGGCGAAGTTGGTAATCGTAACATCTTTTCTGCTTTTAAGCTATCGCGGCACAGCAGGATGGGTCAAATGTCCTTTCCCGTGAGGCTCCCATAAAATCGTTTCGGTTTTGAATCAGGGACATCTCTAAATGATCCATTGTCGTCCTCAAAAGGACTAAGCCGTCGGAAGGCGCAGGAATTGCAGCAGACGTTCCAGATCCTGTGCCGAGAAATATTGTAGCTCGATTTTGCCCGATTGGCCACTGCCCACGATTCGCACCCGGGTCCCCACATGTTGCTGGAGCCGCTTTTCGAGATCGGCGAAAACGGCGCCCGCCGACGTGCCGCTCGAAGCCGAGCGTTTTTGGCCCGGGCGGGTTCCGGCGCGCATGGTTTCGATCAACCGCTCGGTGGCGCGGACGGTTAGGTTTTCCTTGCGAATACGTTCCGCGACGAGCGATTGCTCTTCCGCGCTATCGAGGCCGAGCAGGACCTTGGCGTGTCCGACGCTCAAGTCACCGCTGCCGACCCAGGCGCGGACTTCTTCCGGAAGGCCGAGGAGGCGAACGGCGTTGGCCACCGCGACCCTCCCCTTCCCGACCTGCTTGGCGACCTGTTCCTGGGTCTGGGAAAATTCCTTCATCAGCCGCGCATAGGCCTCCGCTTCTTCAATCGGGCTAAGGTCGGCGCGCTGGAGATTCTCGATCAGGGCGAGTTCAAGCACGTCGCGGTCGCTTGCCTCGCGGACAATGGCGGGCAAGGTTGCCAGTCCCGCCTCACCGGCGGCGCGCCAGCGGCGTTCACCCGCGATAAGCTCATACTTGCCATTCACCGCGCGGACGATGAGCGGCTGGATGACGCCTCGCTCCCGGATGGAGTCGATCAGTTCCTGGAGTTCCTCGGGCTGGAAAGTCTTGCGCGGTTGCAGCGGGCTCGGAACGATTTCCGCCCGCGCGATCTCGCGGATCGATTCACCGCGTTCCACGACCGGTTCCGGTACCGAGAGATTGCTCGATCCACCCATCAGGGCGCTGAGTCCCTTGCCTAATGCTGCTTTGGCCATTGGTTATTTTAAACGGACGAGCGCGGAGTTGTCGAGAAGGCAGCGGAGGTGCAGGGGTTCCTGATCTGAACTTACACCCTTGATCTTACGAATAATCTCAAATAACAACTGATCCCGAAAACCATGTTTAACCAAAAAATAGACATCATAGGATTGAATCCATGCCCGTAGACGGCAGAGGCGATCGTATAAATAGTTCCAAATAGAAAAGAGGGCGCCGCGCTCAGTACTAATAACCAATTTGAAACTGCTTTAACAAAACTAAGAACGACAGAAAGTGCGCCAAGGAAGGTGATTCCCAACAAGATAAAAATTGCGAAAAGAAACATGCGAAGTTATTTCACTTGTGCCCCCATGGCCATTTAGCCGCAGGAAAGTTACCCCACCCGCTTCTTCACATCTTCCCGCACTTCATTCCACCAGGCATCGAGGAAGGCCCGCCGCTCGGTTTTGATTGCGGCGAGATCGCCGGTCACATCGGCCCGGGTGAAGAAGTAGAACTTGATCTTCGGTTCCGTGCCGCTGCCGCGCACGCCCATGCGGCCACCGTCCGCGAGGTGGAAAAAGAGCATCGTTTCCTTCGGGATGATCTTTCCGTCCGCGTCGTGGAAATCGGTTTGGCCGAAGTCATCCACGCCGGTCACCTTCTGGCCCTGGTATTCCTGCGGCGGATTGCTGCGGAAGGAGGCGAGCAGCTTGGCGATCTGCTGCGCGCCCTGCGCACCCTCAAAGGTCAGCGTGCCGAGCCGCTCGGTGTAAAAGCCGAGCTCACGATAAATCACGTCGAGATATTCGGCCAGGGTCTGCCCCTGCGATTTCGCCCACGCCGCGACTTCGGCGAACATCAACACGGCCGCGTTTCCGTCCTTGTCACGGACGTAGTCGCCGCCCGTATAGCCGTAACTCTCCTCACCGCCAAAAATCACAAAGCGGCTCTTCTTCAGCGATTCGGCGCGCCGTTTCTTCGCGGGCTTCTGGCCAAACGCGGGATCGTTCACCTTCTTCTCGTAATCGAACATTTTTTCGCCGATGTACTTGAAGCCGGTCAGCGTATCGATGCAGCCGACGCCGAATTTCTCCGCGATCCGCTTTTGCAGATCGGTGGTGACGAACGTCTTGATGATCACGGCATTCTTGCTGTTTTCCGGGGTGAGGACACCCTGCGCCTTCAGGCGCGAACAGCGGTAGTAGGCCATGATCGACCCGATCATATTGCCGGTAAGCAGGATCAACTTCCCCGCCGCATCGCGCACGGCGACACCCATGCGGTCGCAATCGGGATCGGTCGCCATGACGATATCGGCCTGCTCCGCCTCGGCCTGTTTCATGGCGAGATCGAGCGCTTCGGCATTCTCCGGGTTCGGCGATTTCACCGTGGGAAAACGGCCGTCGCCAATGGCCTGCGGCGCGACGACCGAGTAGCGAAAGCCAAAGCGATCGAGCAGCGCGGGCGTGGCGCGAATGCCGGTGCCATGGAGCGGTGTGTAGACAAATTTGATCTGGTCCCGCGTGGCGGAGATCGCCTCCGGTTCCAGCACGAGATCGGCCACCGCGGCCTGGTAGGCTTCATCGACTTCGGCGCCGAGCGTAACGATCTTTCCCTTGGTGGTGATGGTCTTCAGCAACTCGGGCAGCGCCTGGGGTTCGGAGGAGAGCTTGTGGAAATAACGCGTGATGCCCGAGGCGTGCGGCTCGACCACCTGCCCGCCATCGCGTGCATAAAACTTCATGCCATTATCGTGGGGCGGATTGTGGCTCGCGGTGATCATAATGCCCGCGTAGGCGCCGGTATGCCGCACGGAAAAGGAGAGCTGCGGCGTGGAGCGATCCGCCGGAAAAAGCCGCGCGTCGATCCCGAGCGCATTGAGCGATTCCGCCGCGCGCTGGGGAAATTCCTTCGAGAAAAAGCGCGTGTCGTGGGCGATAACCACGCTCAGCTTTTCGCCGGGATAGCCCTCGAGCAAATAGGCCCCGAGCGCGGAGACGGCGCGGTGGACGTTCTCGTAATTGAGCATGTTCGTGCCAGTGCCGGGGAACTCGGGACGGTCGAGCGGTTGCGGTTGGCCCGCCTCACCCTGAGTGGTGATTTTGCCAATCGTCCGCCCGCGCATGCCGCCGGTGCCGAAGGCGATATCACGGAAAAAGCGGTCGTCGAGCTCGGTCCACGCTTTCTTTTCCAGCAGTTCCGCGATGCTCGCGCGATCGCGATCGGTCACCGCCGGATCGCCCGCCACACGTTCGATGTTCTGTTGCGTGGAGGGAAGAAGCTTGGCCTTGGCTTCGTCGGAGAGGAGCGGCACGGCAGAGGTCGTCATGCCGCCATTATAGAGCCTGCCGCCCGCGAGTAAACCCGGAGGAAGGAGTCGGGGACAAAATTCTTGCGATGGTTAAGGGCGAGCCGAGAAGGGCATTTAAGTTTTGTTCGTGTTCAACCCGGTCAGCACGTGCTGGACGGTTTTGGGCACAACAGCCTTGAGCGACGTGCCCCGGATCTTGCCCTCGATGGACATGGCAACGAGTCCGTGAAGAGCCGCGCCAAGAGTAAGCGCCAGACTATGGGGATCGCCCGCGACGATCTTCCCTGCCTCCTGACCCTCTTGCAAAATCTTGGGTACGTGCGAAAAAGCCGCCATGAGAGCCGTCCGAAGTTCGGGCCGCATTCCCGGCCGCCGCTTGGCCTCAAACATCAGCGCGAACAACGCCGGATGCTTCAGGGCGAAGCCCACGTAAGCATTTGCGGCCTTGGTCAATCGCGCCTTGAAATCCTGTCCGCGAGCTTCCGCCGCCTTACCCACAACCGAGCTCAATCGTTCGAACCCCATGATCGCAAGAGCATCAATCAGGTCCTGTTTCGTCGCAAAATGCCTTTGGGGTGACGCATGGCTTACCCCCAGCTCGCGGCTGAGCTCGCGCAGGGACAAGTCCTGGACGCCGCGTGCTTCCAGCGCGGCTTCCGCCGCCCGCAGCAGTTCCTGGCGCAGGTTGCCATGGTGGTAGGGGCGGGACGGGGGCTTCATTCCCAAGAGCTTACGAGATCGCGAAAAACTTTACAGCATGTTGTCATTGTCAACAATAGTGTCATCGACTACATTCGATGATATGAAGCCAATCAAAAACACCATTCCGTGCGACGGCGTGGAGATCACACCGAAAGGAATTCACTTATGAAAAATACTGACAATAGGATGTTCGTCCTCGACAGAAGCACAGGGAACATCCATTTCGGCATGGCTCTCGTGACCGCAAAGGAAAGGAGCTCGACATGCGCGTCTTTGTAACCGGAGCCACAGGCTTCGTGGGTTCGGCGATCGTGCGGGAATTACTCACAGCGGGCCACCAGGTACTCGGCCTGGCTCGCTCGGATGCGGGGGCTCAGTCCCTTATCGCCGCAGGCGCCGAGGTGCATCGAGGGAATCTCGAAGACCTCGAAAGCCTGCGCCGTGGAGTACTCCTTTCGAATGGCGTGATTCACACCGCTTTCATCCACGACTTCTCGAAGTTCAAGGAAAACTGCGAGATCGACGCCCACGCCATCGAGGCGCTTGGGGCCGCGCTCATGGGCTCGGACCGTCCCCTGGTCGTTACCTCCGGAACAGCCCTTCTTGCGCCCGGGCGCACCTCGACTGAGGAGGACGTGCGCGATTCCAGCTCCAGCCCATTTCCCCGAGTTTCGGAAGAAATGGCCGCTTCGTTGGCAAAGCGCGGAGTTCGCGCGTCGATCGTGCGCCTTCCGCCGTCCGTTCACGGCGCGGGTGATCACGGCTTTGTTCCGATCCTGATCGGTCTTGCCCGTGAAAAGGGCGTTGCGGCCTATGTGGGCGAAGGGCTCAATCGCTGGCCCGCCGTGCATCGGCTCGATGCGGCACGTCTTTACCGGCTGGTCCTGGAAAAAGGCGTCGCAGGGGCCCGGTATCACGGAATCGCGGAAGAGGGCGTGCCATTCCGGGACATCGCGGAGGTGATCGGTCGCAACTTAAACCTGCCGGTCGTGAGCAAGACCACCGAAGAGGCCGTCAGCCACTTTGGCTGGTTTGCGATGTTCGCCGCCATCGACAGTCCCGCCGCCAGTTCGCAAACGCAGGAACAACTGGGATGAAGCCCTCAGGGACCGAAACTCCTGACGGATATACAGGAAAACGGGTATTTTCTCGTGAGGTGATCGGGCAAGCCGCCTTTTGATCATCGGGCGCTGGTCGGGCAGGACCAGCGCCTACCGTGTTATCCTTCGACAAGTCGTGGTCGGCGCGCTAATGAACCTTTTTTCACCATCATGACGCCCATCACCCGCTCCGCCCTTCTTTCCAGTCTCCAATGGCGCTACGCCACCAAGATTTTCGATGCCACGAAGACGATTCCCGAGGAGACCTGGCAGGCCCTGGAGGAAGCACTGGTTCTCACGCCGTCGTCTTACGGTTTGCAGCCCTGGCGCTTCATCATCGTCACGGATCAGGAGCTGAAGCAGAAGCTTCGCGCGCATTCCTGGAATCAGGCACAGGTGAGCGATTGCTCGCATTACGTGGTCTTCGCGACGCTGAGCAAAATGAGCGAAGCGGAAATCGACAAGTTCATCGCCCACACCGCCAAGGTGCGCGGTGTCAGTCCCGACACGATGGCCGGTTATCGCGGCATGATGATCAAGGATATTGTCCACGGGCCTCGCGGACAGTCGTCCCATGAATGGTCCGCCCGCCAGGCCTACATCGCGCTGGGTAATTTCATGACCGCCGCCGCGTTACTTCGGGTCGATACCTGCCCCATGGAAGGCTTTGCGCCCGCCGAGTACGACAAGATTCTGGGCCTGACCCCGCGCGGGTTCACCGCAGCCGTTTGCTGCGCCGCCGGCTATCGCAGCGAGTCCGACAAGTACGCCGCCCTGCCCAAGGTTCGCTTCGATCTCGAACACGTGGTCGAGCGGATTTAAGGCCGTTCCGGGGCGCGGTTCCCGTCCCAGCGCATGACCAGGACGAGGTAGAAATAGAGACAGACCGCCCCTGCCCATTCCCAAAGCGCCAGGCTGCAGCCGAAGAAATGTTTGGCCCATTCATACGTGGGCCGGGGATAGATCCGGTAGATCAGGAACAGGCTCACGCGGCTGAGCAGCAATCCGCTGAGGGGAAGGAAAGTGAGCGCAATCAGGGCCCGCCCCGGAAAAGTCTTCTCATTCCTTTCCCCGGCACTTTTGACCAGGCCATAGGTCCAACCCAGGAAAGCCAGGCCGAGACAAAAACCAGCCAGTTCGGCCCAGTCCTCATGGGCGCGACGCCAGCCGAACCAGGAATTCTTTCCAGAAATCAAAGCCGTCAGATTCAGGCAGGCACAGCCCGCGCGTTGCAGTCGGCAAATCCAAGCGGCAAGCCGGGGCCGCGCCATGTTCACCACCCGTCGCAGGTCGCCCGCCAGGATCCAAAGAAAAATCCCCGTGATCACCAATCCAAGAGCGGCGATCCAATAGTAACGCGGATTATCCTTCGGCGACGCGAGACTTGAAATGACCCGGTAACGCCAATCATAGGGCGTGGGGAAAAAAGCGGCGCCAAGCCCCAGCGTGCCGAAAAAACTGAACGCCAGGCCCAGCAGCAAAAAATAAGCGCGGCGGGTGCGGCGGATCACTTCACTTGCGTCGTGGTGCTGGTGTCGAGGTAGCCGCTCATCGTCACGGGCGGATTATCGGAATTCCCCGGCGTGGAAATAAATCCCGGCTGCGAGGAAACAGAGCTATTGCCGGAGTCGGCAGAGGTTCCCGCGCAACCGGCCAGCAGCGCGGCGCTCCATCCCAGCGAAAGAATCACGGCATACATCTTCATGCCATTCGTTTTAGCAAAATCGCCCCCGAGTGGCACCGGGAAAAGTTCGCATCCACTATAAGCTCATGAACCAGTGAAGAAGTCGCGGATGACGCCAAACAACCAAGGCGGCAAACAGAAGGAACCAAGCCGTCGTCACTACGCCACGAAACCAGGTTGGCTGGTCAAGGAGCAGTGACAGGAAAAAGCCGAACGAGAAAGCGAGGGTAAAGGCAGTCCAACTTAATGCGACACCCGCCGTAAATGTGACTGGAAGAAAGTTTAAGCAGAGACTTACGCCAAACAGGCTTCCCCATATCACTGCTCCAATCCACCCAGCTCGATATTTTTTACCTTTTTTGCGAAGGACCCATACTGCGAACAGTCGTCCCAACAAGATGAGAAGGACTAAGTACATGTCCCGGCGAACTGAGCCAAAGGCTTGGTTAAATCAAATCTGACACTCGGACCAAGGATCGACGCCATTTTAAGAAGCTCCTACGCCGAGCCGATCAGGATGCCGACGATAAAAACCAGCACGCCGCCCACCACCACCTGGAAGGTCGCGGACAGCAGCGGCGTATCCATATAGCGATGGCGGATCCACGCGATCACCGCGAGTTCGATCGCCACGATGGCCACCGCGAGGACCATGGCATAGTGAAAATTGCTGATTAAAAACGGCAGCGTGTGGCCGATGCCTCCGGCGGTCGTCATCAGCCCGCAGACGAAGCCCCGCGCCAGGGGCTGTCCGCGACCGCTCAGCACGCCGTCGTCCGAAAGTGCCTCGGCAAAGCCCATGCTGATGCCCGCGCCGATCGAGGCCGCCATGCCGACGAGAAAGGCGTCGAAGCTTTGATGCGTGGCGAACGCCGCCGCGAAGACCGGCGCCAGCGTCGAGACGGAGCCGTCCATCAATCCCGCCAAACCCGGCTGGACGATCTGGAGCACAAACCGGCGTCGATTCGAATCGTCCTCTTTCTCCTGGGCTCCGGAGGCCTTTTGCTGCTCGTCCATTTCCTCCGCGAGCTCGTAATGTTTGTTTTCCTCCGCTGCGAGATCGCCGAGCAATTGACGCACGGAGGCATCGCTCGTCTGCGCGATGGCCGCCTGGTAAAAATTGCGCGATTCCTCCTCCATCGTCTCCACTTCGTGCCGGATCGTCTTCACGGTCAGGATTGAATTCATCCAGACCGGTTTGCGGGTGATGAAGCCCTTGACGTCCTGCCTACGGATCAGCGGAATGTGCTCGCCGAACTTCTCCCGATACAGGCTGATCAGCCGATGCCGATGCCCGTTCTCTTCGTCGCGCATCGCGCGAAGCGAGCCTGCCGTGGCCGGATAATCCTGGCGAATGCGCTCCGCCAGATCGGCGTAAATACGGCCATCCTCCTCCTCTGCCTGAATGGCCAACGCGAGGACCTCCTGGGCCGTCAGTTCTTTGAGGGTTTTGGGCACGGGTCGATCTTACGAAAGCGGGCCTATCAATCAACTCGGGATCGCGCGAAACTTGTAAAAGCCGTCCCTGTCTGCCAAATTAACTATCATGAGCTTCGCCGAAATGAAGGAAGCGCTTGGCACCTTATCGCCCGCACAACGCGCCGAGCTGCAGGAGCAGCTTCAAGCCTTGGAGGAAGGCATTTCGGTCTACGAATTGCGAGCCCTCCACGCTGCTTTGGATGAAGAATTAAACGACCCCTCGCCTGGCCTCAGCCTGGACGAGGTTCGGGAAAGTCTTCGTTCGCTCGAATCAGGTGATGGCGCTTAAGCTGGAAATTCGGACGCGGGCGCGTCAGGATATTTGCGCCATCGTCCTTTACATCGCCCGGCAAAATGGCGATTTTCGCGTGGCAAGGCAGCTTGGCATGCGTCTGTTGGACCGTTGTGAAGGCTTATTGGCCACACCTGGAATGGGCGCGCCCTATCGACCGCGCCCGGGTGTCCGGAAATTAAATGAAGGCGCTTATAAAGTCTTCTATCAGGTGACCCGGACGCATCTGATCATTTTGAGAATCTGGGACGGCCGCCGCGCACATGATCCTCAACTTTGAGCTTTCCTGGCTAGAAATCACCCTTGCGCCCGTGCGCAGGCGGTTTATGCTAGCCGGAACAACGGGGAGCCCGCGAGGGCTGAGAGGTTGGCCGTGAGGCTGACGACCCGATGAACCTGATCCGGGTCATGCCGGCGGAGGGAGTTGTCGCACGGGTAACCCGTGATTCCCCTCGCCGATTTTCCCGGTCGGGATGAACACCACCAGCGAATACCTTTCTATGATTCAGCCCCTGAATGCCGCCGCCGAAAACGTCACCGAGAAAATCACCGGGAAAAAGCGCCCCGCCAAAGCGAAGGCGAGCCGGTTTCTCCGCGCCGTGACGAAGCCTTTTCCCAATGCGCAGAAGGTTCATATTGAAGGTTCCCGCCCTGACCTCCGCGTCGCCATGCGCGAGATCACCCAGGCACCCACCCGCGACTTCCAGGGGCAGATCACGCAGAACGCGCCGCTTCGCGTTTACGATACGTCCGGGCCCTACACCGATCCGACGGCGAAGATCGACATCCGCGCCGGCCTGAAGCCGCTGCGCCAAACCTGGATCGAAGAGCGTGCCGATACCGAAACTTATACGGGCCGGGAAGTGCAGCCGCGCGACAACGGCTACCTCACCGCCGGGCATGCCGAATTTGCCAGCCAGCGCGAAACCAAAGGCAAGCTCGATCCTTTCCCCGGCCTGAAACGCGATCCACGCCGCGCCGCCGCCGGTGGCAACGTGACGCAAATGTACTACGCCAAGCGCGGCATCATCACCCCCGAGATGGAATACATCGCCATCCGCGAAACGCTCGGCCGCAAAAATATCGCCCACTCGCAAAAAGTCGCGCGCACGGATCTTCGCCACCAGCATCCCGGCCAGTCCTTTGGTGCGCGCATCAACACGGGCACGGTCATCACGCCTGAGTTCGTACGCGAGGAAGTCGCTTCGGGCCGCGCGATCATCCCGGCCAACGTGAATCATCCCGAAAGCGAGCCGATGATCATTGGCCGCAATTTCCGCGTGAAGATCAATGCGAACATCGGCAACTCCGCCGTCGCCTCCTCCATCGAAGAGGAAGTGGAAAAGATGACCTGGGCCATCCGCTGGGGCGGCGACACGGTGATGGATCTTTCCACCGGCAAGAACATCCACGAGACCCGCGAGTGGATCATCCGCAACTCGCCCGTGCCGATTGGCACTGTGCCGATTTATCAGGCGTTGGAAAAAGTCGGCGGCCGCGCCGAAGACCTCACGTGGGAACTTTACCGCGACACGCTCATCGAGCAGGCCGAGCAGGGCGTCGATTACTTTACCATCCACGCGGGCGTCCTGTTGCGTTACGTGCCGATGACGGCGAGCCGGATGTGCGGCATCGTCAGCCGCGGCGGCTCGATCCTCGCCAAGTGGTGTCTTTCCCACCATCAGGAGAATTTTCTCTACACGTACTTCGACGAGATTTGCGAAATCATGAAGGCCTACGACGTTTCCTTCTCGCTCGGTGATGGCCTCCGTCCCGGCGCGGGCGCGGATGCGAATGACGAAGCGCAACTGGCCGAACTTGCCACGCTGGGTGAGCTCACGCAAAAGGCGTGGAAGCACGATTGCCAGGTCATGATTGAAGGCCCCGGCCACGTGCCGATGCAGCTGATCAAGGAGAACATGGAACTCGAGCTCGACCAATGCGCCGAAGCGCCGTTCTACACGCTCGGGCCGCTGACCACCGATATCGCGCCCGGTTACGATCACCTCACCAGCGCCATCGGCGCGGCGATGATCGGCTGGTACGGCTGCGCGATGCTCTGCTACGTCACGCCCAAGGAACATCTCGGCCTGCCGAACAAGGACGATGTGCGCGAGGGCGTCATCGCCTACAAGATCGCCGCGCATGCCGCCGATCTCGCCAAGGGATTCCCCGGCGCGTCCGAGCGCGACAACGCCCTCAGCAAGGCCCGCTTCGAATTCCGTTGGGAGGACCAGTTCAACCTCGGCCTTGATCCCGAGCGGGCCCGTTCCTTCCACGATGAGACTCTGCCGCAGGAGGGTGCGAAATCGGCCCACTTCTGTTCCATGTGCGGGCCTCATTTCTGCTCGATGAAGATTACCGAGGATGTCCGCAAGTACGCCGCTGAAAAGGGCGTGAGCGAACAGGAAGCCCTGAATAAAGGCCTCGCCGAGAAATCTCAGGAATTCGCCGATAAAGGCAGTGACGTTTACCTGACGCCTTGAGCCTCTGGTGCCTCGGCATTTGAAGCGGGGCGCGGGCATTATCTAAGATTCGTGGATGCTGATGGACGCTCTCCGAAGATCTGTCCTTTTTCGCCTCGCCAGCGTCGCGCTGGCGCTTTTATTGCTGGCCTCCCTGGCGGTCGCCATCGACGGCTTGCAAGATAATCTTCATCCGGCCGATCTCGCCGTCGTTCTGGGTAATAAAGTTAATCCCGACGGCAATCCTTCAGAGATGCTTCAGGCCCGCCTGGATCGCACAGTCGAGCTCTATCGGGAAGGTTATTTCAGACTCATTCTCGTCAGTGGCGGCCATGGGAAAGAAGGCTATGACGAACCGGTGGTGATGCGTCATTCGCTGGAAAAAGCTGGAATCCCTCCATCCGCGATCTTTGAGGACAACGGCGGCCTCACCACTTGGGATACGGCGCAGAATACTGCCCGCTTTCTTCGCGAGCACCATTTACAAAGCGTCCTGATCATCTCCCAATATTTTCATCTTCCCCGTTGCCGGATGGCCTTCGCCAAGGCGGGCATTACCTCGTATTACTGGAGCCATGCGCGCTTTTGGACCATTCGTGATTTCTATTCTCTCGCGCGCGAAGTATTTGGCTTGGCCGACTACGCCATACGTTAGTCCCAAGAACCGATACTTTCAGCAGGACTGGTATTTTCTTTATATCCTGATATTTCCTACGGCGAGCCTATGAAAAAACTTTTCTTCTTTTCCCTCCTCGCCGTCGCCGCCTTCATTCCGGCTAAGGGCGCCGACGATAATCTGCTGAAAAATGGTGATTTCTCCAATGGAATTACCGAATGGGAAGGCGACGGCCACACCCCGGGAAGCACCACTTTCGATTCTCCGGACACCCCCGTTCCGACCTCCGGCATTGTCGTCAAACTTCATCATGGCGCCTGGACCAAGGTCAGCCAGGAATTCTATGGCAAAGCCGGGAAGTTTCTTCTGACCGTGACCTACGAGGGCTCTCCCGACCTGAAGTTTTCCACCAGAAATGACGACTACGCCAACGTTCCCGGACAACTGGAAGTCACTCCCTCGCTGGTTCCGTTCGATGGTAATCTCGGCCAATGGAATCTCATCGTCATCGATGTCGGGGCCGGGCGTTATCGCTATTGGGCGATTACGCCCAAATCCAATGCCACCGGCGTTCAGACCGTCACGACCCATCTCAAATTCAATTCCGATGACAGCGTGAAGAAAAGCTTTTACCTGGTCTTCCCTCCCGGCGAGGGCTTTATCAATCTGAAAAGCATCTCGCTCGTCGCTGCGCCCTCCGAGGTCCAGCCCTGATTGGTCTGACGGAATGATCTCCCGCGCAAGAAGAAAGAGCCTCATGAATATTTTCTCTCCTCGCATCTTTCTTGCGTTCTGATAAGGCTGTTCCCCATCCCCATGAAAAAGCTCACCCTGGCTCTTCTCCTGCTGGCTGCGTTCAACCATGTCCAAGCTGACAACCTCCTGCAGAATGGCGATTTTTCCGATGGCATCGCCCACTGGTATGGGAGTTGCCGGACGCCGGCGGACATGACTTCGGATGATTCCTCCTACCAGAATCCCGGCTCCGCCAACGCCCTGGTGGTCAAACTGCGCAATGGAGACTGGACCAAGGTCACACAGGATTTTGAGACCAAGCCCGGAGTAATTACGCTGAGCGTGACCTACGTGCTGTCTCCAGATTTGAAGTTCTCCCAACGTCCTGATGATTACGCCAATACGACCGGGGCCATCGGGTTTACTGCCTGGAGGTCATTTTCCACCGAGGTCGGCCAATGGGTCGTCATGATGTGCGACCTCGCGGCGGGGCATGCCAATGTCTTCACGATCAACGGCAAGCAAACAGGAGCACCCCAGACTTTCACGGCTTCATTCAACGGAAAGTCGGGAGAGAAAAAGAACCTCTGCCTCGCCTTCCCTCCCGGTCAGGGCTTCGTCACCCTGCAAAACATCGCCCTGACGCCCAGCCAGAGCAACGTCGCTCCGTAGAGGCCACCTGGTTTCGAATGATCAGGAGCCTTTCTTGAAACAACTGCGGCTCCTGCATCTTTACCTGGGTTGCTTCTTTGCGCCGCTCCTGGTCTTTTTTAGCGTCTCGGGTATCTGGCAGATTTTTGGATTTCAGGATGCCCGCGATGCCACCGGGCACCACACCATCTTTGCCTATCTCTCGACCATCCATACCGGCCATGGACTTAAGGAGAAACACCATTCGCTGAGCTCGGTCTATCTCCAATGGTTTGCGGTCCTGATGGCCGCGGGGCTCGTGATCAGCATCATCCTGGGCACGATTCTCGCCTTCAAGTTTGGCCGTGGACGGTTGGCGCTCTTGAGCCTGCTTGGCGGGATCCTGATCCCCCTCGGGCTCATCTGGCTGTTTGCGAATTCCTAGGCCGGACGGCAAGAGAAAGCCGTCCGACCCGCCCAGGCTAAAGAGGGCTACTTCGGCACGCGATTCAGCGCGCTCAGGATCGCCTTCAACGAAGCCACTTCGATATTCGTGTCGGTGGCCGCACCGAAGACGCTCGGCCCCGGCCCCGCCTTGATTTCGAAGTAGGCCACGGCTTTTGCCTCCGCCCCGCTGCCGAGCGAGTGCTCCGAATAGGAGACGACTTCGAACGGCTCCACGCCGCTTTTGATCAAAGCCTTCACGAACGCATCGACCGGGCCGTTTCCGCGTCCCTTGATGATCTCGATCGAATCGCTCTTCTTTGTCACCAGATTAAAAATGAGGATCGTCGCCTCGATCTCCACCTGGTCGCCCTCGCGGGACTGCCTCACGGTCTCGCTGGCCAATTTGCGCGGCTCCTCGCGGTCCAGATACTCGTCCTTGAACAGCTTCAGGATATCCTCGGGCGGCAACTCCTCGCCCAGCCGATCCGCCTCGCGATTGATGATTCGCCCGAAATCGCGATGCATCGCCTTCGGCAACTGATAGCCGAATTCCTGCTCCATCACATAGGCCACGCCGCCCTTGCCGGACTGGCTGTTGATCCGGATGATCGCGCGGTAGCTCCGCCCGATATCGTGCGGATCAATTGACAGGTAAGGCACCTCCCACGACCAATCGGGGTGCGCCGTGCGGTCCTTCAATCCTTTATTAATCGCGTCCTGGTGCGAGCCCGAAAATGCGGTGAAAACCAAGTCGCCGCTGTACGGCCAGCGCGGCGGAACTTCCAGCTTGGTCGTCCGCTCATAGATTTCCCGGATCGCCGGCAAGCGGCTAAAATCGAGTTCCGGGTCCACTCCCTGCGTCAACAGATTCAGTGCAACGGTCACGATATCCAGGTTGCCCGTCCGTTCGCCGTTGCCGAAGAGTGTCCCCTCCACCCGCGTCGCGCCCGCCATCATGCCTAACTCCGTCGCGGCGACACCTGTGCCGCGATCGTTATGCGTGTGTAGGCTGATGATGGCGCGCTCCGGATATTTTTGGTGTGTGATAAACCACTCGATCATGTCGGCGTAGTGGTTCGGCGTCGACATCTCCACCGTCGAAGGCAGGTTGAAAATGATCGGCTCGGCCTCGGTGTATCCCCACGCCTCGCCCACCGCCTCGCAGATTTCCAGGGCGAACTCGACTTCGGTGGCGAAGAAGCTTTCCGGCGAATATTCAAAGCGGATTTTCGTTTCCGGCACGCTGCTCACGCGCTCCTTGACCAGCTTCGTGCCGCGCACCGCGATATCGATCACGCCCTGCTTATCGATGCCGAAGGTGATCCGGCGCTGTGCAGGTGAGGTCGAGTTATAGAGATGCAAGATGGCCCGCGGACAGCCCTGCAGCGCCTCGAAGGTGCGCGCGATCAACTCTTCCTTGCACTGCACCAGCACCTGCACCCAGACGTCATCCGGGATGCGTTTCTCGTCGATCAGCCGGCGTGCGAAATCGAATTCGATTTGCGAGGCCGAGGGAAAACCGATCTCGATCTCCTTGAAACCGAGCTTCACCAGCAATTCGAAAAACTCGATCTTCTCCTCCACGCTCATCGGCACGGCCAGCGCCTGGTTGCCATCGCGCAGGTCCACACTGCACCAGGTGGGCGCCTGCTTGATCACGCGGTCGGGCCACGTGCGGTGGGTCATCTTCACGGCCGGAAAGGGCCGGTATTTCGGATTCTGGGTTGTCATGGGTCTTCTCTAGCTGTAGCGGCGGCCTGAGACCGTCGCACTTGTTTTATTCTCGTCTATTCTCTTCGTGACGACACGCCGAAAAAGAAAAGCCCCGAGGGCCGCTCGATCTCAGCGGGGCCGTCGGGGTTGGTTGGGCGTTAAAGCGAAAAAATCAAATCAGATCGCTTCCGCCGAACCCTCGAGGCCCGGAAGAAGAAGCGTAAGTCGAAGCGACAGCGCTGTGATCTGCATGTCCGGCACTCTAACATCCCCTCACCCAAAAGCAAGATTCCGATTGTTACGTCTCAGGCGCATCAAGAAAACCGCCTTGCGCCCGGGCTGATCTCGCCTTAGCTCTTGGGGTATGAGCCCGCTTACTTCCACTCCGGCCTGGCAGAATCTCCAGAAGCATTACGACACGCAGAAGGACGCGCAGATGCGTGATCTTTTCGCGCAGGATCCTGAGAGATTTAAGAAATTCTCGCTCGAGTTCGAGGGCATCCTGCTCGATTTCTCCAAGAACCGCATCACGGCGGAGACCACCCAACTTCTCTACGCGCTGGCCGTCGCGCGCGATGTGCCGGGCTGGGCGAAGAAGATGTTCTCGGGCGAGAAGATCAACATCACCGAGGACCGCGCCGTGCTCCATATCGCGCTGCGCAACCGCTCCAACCGCCCGATTCTCGTCGATGGCAAGGATGTCATGCCCGAGGTCAACGCCGTCCTCGCGCACATGGAGAAATTCTCCGACGCCATCCGCTCCGGTGAGTGGAAGGGCTACACGGGCAAGGCAATCACCGATTTCGTCAACATCGGCATCGGCGGTTCCGATCTCGGCCCAGTCATGGTCACCGAGGCGCTCAAGCCGTACGGTAGGAAAGGCCCCAAGGCTCACTTCGTCTCCAATGTGGACGGCACCCACATCGCCGAAACATTGCGCACCCTTTCGCCCGAGACCACGCTCTTCATCGTCGCTTCGAAGACTTTTACCACGCAGGAAACACTGACCAATGCGCACTCCGCGCGGGATTGGTTCCTCGCCGCCGCGAAGGACGAAGCCGCCGTGGCCAAGCATTTCGTCGCGCTTTCCACCAACGAGAAGGCGGTGCAGAAGTTCGGTATCGATCCCGCCAATATGTTCGGCTTCTGGGACTGGGTTGGGGGCCGCTACTCGCTCTGGAGCGCCATCGGGCTCTCGATTGCGCTCAGCATTGGGTACGATCATTTTGTCGAGCTGCTCGAGGGCGCGCATGCGATGGACGAGCACTTCCTCCATACGCCGCCGGAGAAGAACCTGCCGCTCACCCTCGGCGTGCTCGGCGTCTGGTACAATAATTTCTTCGGTTCGCACACGCACGTCATTCTGCCTTACGACCAATACATGCATCGCTTTCCCGCCTACTTCCAGCAGGGCGACATGGAGAGCAACGGCAAGGGCGTCACGCGCGAAGGCACGCCGGTCGATACCTCCACCGGCCCGGTTATCTGGGGCGAGCCGGGCACGAACGGCCAGCATGCATTCTATCAGCTCATTCACCAGGGCACACAATTGATTCCCGCCGATTTCCTCGCGCCGATCGAGACGCAGAATCCGCTGGGTGAACATCATCTCATCCTGCTTTCCAATTTCTTCGCGCAAACCGAGGCACTGATGCGCGGCAAGACTCCTGAGGAAGTTCGCAAGGAATTGGAGAAGGATGGTTTGAAGGGCGAGGCACTCGAAAAGCTGATCCCTCATAAAGTCTTCACCGGCAACCGACCCACCAATTCGATCTTATTCCCGAAGCTGACTCCGCACACGCTCGGCATGCTGATCGCGCTATACGAGCACAAGATTTTCACCCAGGGCATCATCTGGGACATCAATTCCTTCGATCAATGGGGAGTGGAACTCGGCAAGCAATTGGCCAAGGCCATCCTGCCCGAACTCGAAAAGCCAGGAGTCGTCGCCACCCACGACAGCTCGACCAATGGGCTGATCAATCACTTCAAGGATTACCGGGCTGCTCACGGTCTGGCCGCCAAATGACAGAGGGGGACGCCGCATCGCTCTTCGATCCCGCCGCTTTTGTGCGGGAGGTGGAGACAGCTGCCCGCGCGGGGGAGTGGGAGATCCGCTATCTGAGCCCCTGCCCGAGCAGCACACGTCCCTGGCTGCAACGCGCAGCGGCAACGGCGAAGGCTCCAAGCCTCTACCTTTCCGCCGGTATTCATGGCGATGAGATTTCGGGGCCGGGGGCGATTCTCGAGTTATTGCGACGTCCCCATTTCTTCGCCGATTTTCACACCACGCTCTTCCCGATTTTAAATCCGGAAGGGCTCCTCCGTAACCTCCGTGGGAATATCGACGGCATCGATTTGAACCGCGATTACCGGAACTCCAAATCGCTGGAGATTCTCAGCCACATCGAAGCGTTGCAGACCCTGGGACGTTTTGACGGCGCCATGTTCCTGCATGAGGATTTCGAGGGCATCGGCGCCTACCTTTATGAGTTGAACGACTCATCCACCCCAGATCTGGGTCAAGCCATCATCACGGCCATGGGGCGGCACGTGCCCATCGATCAACGTCCGGAAATCGAGGGAGTGACCGCCCATAACGGGGTTATCGACCGGCGCGACATCATCAAAATCTACGGCTCGATCGAGGATCGTCCCGACTGGCCCGAGGCGATTTACCTGACGAAATATCACACCCATATCTGCTACACCACGGAAACGCCGAAACCTTTTCCGCTCGAGCACCGCACCCAGGCGCAGATCGCCGCCGTGGAGACTTTGATGCAGGCGCTGAAATCCATCTGAACGGCGCCGGTAATTGCTCCCTCGACAAGTTCGGGAGGATTGGAAAGATGCATCATGGCCGAAATCCGCAACGTCATCCTCGATTGGTCCGGCACCCTCGTCGATGATTTTAACCCCGTCCTCGACGCGACGAACGAGATCTTCAAGCACTACGGCAAACCCGCCTTTACCGCCGAGGATTTCCGCGAGAAATTTTATCTCCCCTTCCCGGACTTTTATAAGGAGTACCTGCCCGAATCCGCGTTGCCGGAACTGGATCACCATTACCACACCGCGTTCAAGTTGCTTCAGACCGGCATCGCTCCCCTGCCCCATTCGCTCGAGTTCCTTGAATACCTCCAGGAGCGCGGCCTGCCGACTTTCCTTCTCAGCACGATTCACCATGAGCACTTCGAGGCGCAGGGTGGACGGCTCGGCTGGAAAAAGTATTTCAAGCAGGCGTACGTCCAGGCGCTCGACAAGCGCAAGGTCATCCTGCACCTCCTCGCCGAGCACGATCTCGATGCGTCGGAGACGATCTTCATCGGCGACATGGTCCACGATATCGAGACGGCCCGGCATGCCGGCGTGATGAGTTGCGCCGTTCTCACCGGCTATGATTCATTAGCGAAACTCAAAGCGGCGAGCCCTGACCTTTTGTTCCGCAACCTGCGCGAGGTGCGTGATTTTCTCGATCGGCATCGCGGCGTGCCGACGCACCCGCCGATCCCCACCGTGGGGGCTCTGATCTTCAATTCCCAGGGCGATGTGCTCATGATCCAGACCCACAAGTGGAGCCACAAATGGGGCATCCCCGGCGGGAAGATCAAGGCCAACGAGCCCTCCGAAGCGGCGCTCAAGCGGGAGATCCTGGAGGAGACCGGACTCGATGTGAAGGACGTCCGTTTCGAGCTTGTGCAGGATTGCATCGAGCCGCCCGAGTTTTACACAAAGGCCCATTTTATCCTGCTGAACTATACCGCCCTTGCCACAGGAACGAATGTCGTTCTCAATGACGAAGCGGAAAATCACCGCTGGGTCTCGCTCGACGAAGCGGCCCAAATGGACCTCAACAACCCCACCCGCATTTTACTCGACCATGTCCGATCTCATCCGCGTCGTTGACCTCGAAATCTGGGCGCACCTCGGTGTCCCCGAGGAGGAACGCGCCCAGCCGCAGCGCCTTCTCGTCACGCTCGAGATGGAGGTCGATCATTTCTCCCGCGCGGCGGCGACGGACAATATCGCGCTTTCGGTGAATTATTTCGACGTGGTGGAGCGGGTCAAAAGCGTGGCCACCTTACGGCCCCGCAAGCTGCTGGAGACCCTGGTCGAAGAACTCGCGGGCGAGTTGCTGGAGGTCTTTCTCATCCACAGGATCCGCCTGGAAGTGAAGAAGTTTATTTTGCCCAGCACCCGCTACGTTGCCGTGGAAATCGTGCGCCAGAAGAGCTCGTAAAGAACCCGGGCGCAAGCTCCGGGGCAGCCATCGGACCTGCGGTCGGCGGTAATTGCGGCGGCCTACGCCCGCCATTGGATCCGAGGTAGCCGTCGCACGCCGTGCGACGGAGGAGAGAAGAAAGGCTCCCACGCTTTGCTCTTTCTTCGAAAAGACACCACCGCACGGCGTGCGGCGGCTACCACTCGAACCGAAGCGAGCTCGGGGAATGAGATCCAAAGAGATTAAAGACGAACCCGAGTCAGACCTTCGCGGCCATTTGCGACGTGGATTCACCCTGTAAAGAAGCTAGCAGTTCCTCCGCCCGTTTTTGCGCGGCGGCCATGCGCGGGTAACGGATTTCCCGGTAACCTGTGGCCTCTTCGGGAAGGCGCAGGATCTTGAGCCAGATGGCATAGGCCGCCGGATTCGACGGCGCGGAGAACTGATCGGCCAGGTCGAAATACCACTGACGAAAAGCGCGTTCCCGGGCGTGCCAGGTGGGCAGCATCCGCCGCAGGAATTTGGCGCGTCTCATCAGGCGCAGCATCCAGGGGCGGGTCTTGAGATGAAAGCGAATTTGATGACGACCCAGCGCAAATTCGGGCCGGTTGAGATGGCGGTGAATGATTTTGTCCCCGAGCTCCGGGCGCACATTGTAGCGGTCGCGGTCGGCCTCGTATTTCTCTTCGCTGCTGAGAAGGTAGGCTACATAGACCTCATCCTTGATCGCCATGACGCGATGGAGATTCCACAAAGCTGCTTCAGTCGCGGCGTAACCCGCCACCGCCGAATCCCGCTCATGCACGCGCAACAAACGCGTCACATAATCCTCGGCGTAGGCGAGATTTTCGTAACGGATCAGGTCATAGATCCGCTGCGCGAGGAGCGATTCATGCCGCGCATCGAGCGTCAGCTTTTCGCGCGCTCCCGTGACCAGTTGCCAGTATTTGCGGGCCAGGTCTTCGCCATGCCGTCCGGTGCGTTTCAGCCGGTCCGATTTTTCCGCCACGACGTCGTGATAAGAAGCGTCCACCGTGGTTGCCGCGGGCGGGGCGGTGATTGCATCCTGTGCGATCTTGCGGCCGAGCTTGAAAGCGAGCCAGTTCTCGGTCGCCGCGCTACCCATCGTTTCCTGGATGCCATACTCGAGGCTATCCAGCGAGAGCGGCAGTTCGCCCCGCTGGAAGGCGATGCCGAGCGTGATCACGTTGGCATAGAGCTTGGTGCCGAAAACGCGCTCGGAAAGCTGGGAGACATCCGCGCTGAAATAACCAGCCGCATCGGTATATTTCCGCAACGTCGCCTCGAGCGTCTCGACGCAGAAATCATCCGTGCCCAGGAGTGTATGAATCGTCGGCGTTTTCTGGCGATTGATGATGGCGCGGGTGCGTGGGCCGCCCACGCGCAAGTTACCTTTCGGATCGAGCCCGCGGGCCGCCTCGAGAATATCGATGCCCAGCATCAGATCGGCCTTGCCGTAGGGAATGATCGGCGAGCTGTGATTGCAGCCCGGCTTGAGAAAAGTGATGTGGGAATAGACCCCGCCGTTGCGAATCGCCAACCCATTCTTGTCGCTGAAAATCACGTCGAAGCCTTCGCGATGTCCCGCGCGAACCAGCGTCGCCGCCGACACGCCAATGCCCATGCCCCCGACGCCAGCCAGGTAAACGCGCCAGGAATGATCGAAATCGCGCCGGGTCGGCAGGGGTAACACCGTCTTGTCGAGATCTGGCAGGCGCGATTCCGGTTTCTGCGAACGCACCACGATGAGCTCCTCGAAGGCAGGGCAGGCGTCGAGCTTCGTGCAGGCGGTATCGTTCACGCACCAGGAAAGATCGGTCTCCACCTTGCGCCCGAAATCGGTCTCGGCAAACGTCAGGCCCGGGCAACCGGTCGCGCGGGTGCAGGCAAGACAATGCTCGCAGGCATCGGCATTGATATTGATGTAATGCTTTGTCTCGAGGAAACCCTTCTCGCGGACTTCCGCCCGCTCGGCGCGATTGCGTTTGCGCTGGAAAGTGATGCCGCATTCCTTATCGGCCACGAGAACCTTGACGCCATTCTTCAACACGGTCGATTCGAGCAGGCTGCGATAGGTCTCGCGCTGGGCCGGGTTGGTGCGGATTACTTCAACTTCCTGCTCGCCGATCATCGCCTCAATGATCTTCTCGATCTTTTGCGCGAACGTCTCGTTCCCGAGCAAATCGTAATCAAGCGCCGGCGTGGTCTGCTGGCCGGTCATCGCCGTCGTCTTGTTGTCGAGAATGATGTAAGTGATGTCCTGCCCGTTCTTGATCGAGTTGGAAATCGCGAGCTGGCCGCTGTGAAAAAAAGTCGAGTCGCCCATGAAGACGACCTGCTTGTTTGTGATGAACGGGTCGATGCCCAGCCCGGTGCCGCCACCCAGCCCCATGCCGCTGTAATTGTGCATGAGGTCCTTGTTGGGCTCGAACATCAACATGGTGTAACAGCCGGTATCGCCATGAAAAACAAGATCGACCGGCTCGCGGCGATGCATCCGGCGCATGTACTCGGCATCACCAAAGACACGCTTGATCTCGCCGAGAACACTGGCCGAATCGCGATGCGGGCAGCCGGGACAAAAGGTCGGCGTGCGCGGCGCGAGGTTCACCTCGATGGCGAGATTCTCCGCCAAATGATCGACCTCGCGAGCGATCCGGGCGAGATCGAGGCTGAGTTTGGGCGAAGCCAATTCGGTAACCAGAGGCGCCAGCAACTCGACCAGCACGGAGGAATTGAATCCGCGCGAAGAAGGCAGTCCCTCCCGGCCACCGGGGAAAATCTTGCCGTAAACCGGAATGGCCGCCTTGCCGACCAGCGCGCGGCGGGCGATCAACTGCACGATCTGCTCCTCGAGAAAGCCGCGGCGTTCCTCGACGATGACGAGGTTTTCCACCTGATCCGCGAAAGTATCGATCAACTCGGGGTCGAGCGGATAAGTCACGCCCAGCTTCAGCAGCGGGAAAATGCCCGTCAGGCCCAGTTGCTCGAGCGCGTGCTCCAGGTAGGAATAGGCCAGGGCGGAACTGACAAAGCCGATCGGCGCGCGGCTGGTGGCGCTGCCCGGCGTGATGCGATTCACGCCATGCCGGCGGGCGCTGGCCCAGAGGCGCTCGAAGCGGCCGGGAAAGCCCTGCTCCCGACGCCAAGTGCGGGGCGGAAGCAGCACGTTCTTCTCGAAATCGATCTTGGTCGTATCGATTTCAAACGGATTGTGAGTGTTCACGCGCGGAAAGTGATTCCGATGCACCTGCACCGAGCCGCCGCCATCCGCCTGATTCGTCGTGACGAGATAACCGATGTAGAGCTCGCTCTCCCGCGACAGCTTGAAGGCGAGATCGACCCAATCCTTCATTTCCTGGTTCGTGGTCGGTTCCAGGATCGGCATGTACATGTGCTTGCAGAGAAAACGGGAGTCGGCGGGCACCTGGGTCGAGTCGCTCCAGGGATCGTCGCCCATGACGACCACCACACCACCTTCGGGATGCGCGCCCGCCAGGTTGCCGATGGCCAGGGCGTCCGTGGCCACGTGCAGCCCCACGCTTTTCATGACGCACATGGCGCGCAGCCCGTGCATCTGCGAACCGTTCACCATCGCGGCGGAAAGTGCCTCGTTATTGGCCAGCACGGCGCTGATGCCGTATTGCTTGGGAATTTCCTGAATCGCCTCGATGCAATCGAAGAAACCAGAGACAGGAGAACCGGGGTAACCGGTCCAAAGATGTGTTCCGCCCTCGGTCTCGAGCAACCCCTTGACCAACAATTCATTGCCGAGATAGACCTCGGTCCCCTCCTCCTTGAGAAAGCGCGGATCGACCTTCGGGACTTTACGTGGATTGGGAATCAGCGTTTCCGGCATCTTAAGTATATGCAGGCTAAGCGAATATGAAGGGAAGAAAAGGAAAATAAGGAACCCATTTCGCCCTTATTCCCGCTTGCCTTCCTCTCATTCCTCGTTCAGCCGGTCGATCAAAAGCCGCAGGAACCCGAAATGGATGCGGTTGAACGTCAGGCAAAGTCGCGGCAGATGGGCGATATCCGGTTCGTTCGCCTCCTGGGGAAGCGCATCGCGCTGGAAGATTTCTCCGGGGGGATCGATGATGCTGAGGAACTCCCGCTTGAGCTCCTCCACCTTTTCAGGGGCGAGCGCTCGCTGCAGGCGAATGACAAGATAAGGCCCGACGAACCGGTAGGAATGGAAATTCCGGTAGAACTTGAGAATCTCGTCCCGCGCCTCGGTGATGCTGGTGGTCAGCTTGAAGAGATGAAAATCCTCCGGGGAGATCAGCTTGCTGCCCATGAGGTGCTCGCTGACATAATGGACAAAGCTCTTCCAGAACGTGCCGCCGGGCTGGTCGACCAGCACCATGGGAATCAGTCGCGCCTTGCCGGTCTGCATCAGGGTGAGGACTTCCAGGCCCTCATCGAGCGTGCCAAAGCCACCGGGAAAAACCGCCACGGCGCTGGCCTCGCGCAGGAAGGTGAGCTTGCGCGTGAAGAAATAGCGAAACGTGACCAGCTTGGGGTCATTGCGAATCACCTCGTTGGCGTGTTGCTCGAAGGGCAAAAGGATATTCAGGCCGAAGCTCTTTTCCGCCCCGGCACCCTGCTGGGCGGCGCCCATGATGCCGTCCCCCGCCCCGGTGATCGTCATGTAATTCGCTTCGGTCATCAACTGCGCGAATTCACGGGCGCATTCGAAGATCGGCGCGGGCGGACGTGTGCGGGCGGAGCCGAAGATGCATATCTTCCGCGAACCGCGATAGGGCGCAAAGACGCTCTGCGCGTAACGCAACTCGGCCATGGACCGCTTGATGAGGGAGATGTCCCCGGAGTTCGGATGCTGCTGGGAAAGCCGGTAAAGCGAAGCGATCATCTCGGCAAAATCATCGCCGAACTGGGGTAAGTTCCACTTCGCCACCAATTGCAGGATATCCTCATTCACCGTGGGATCGTCCGAGAGTCGGAGACCGCTTTTTCGTTTGGTCATAAAAAAGGAAAAGTGCGCCGGAAAAAAATGGGATTGTAAATCACGCCAACATTTTCACAGTGCGTTGAAGGGCGCACTCCTGTTGACTGAGTGAGGCTGACAGACAGAAACCTCTATGGCAAATCTCTTGGAACTATTGCAGGAACGCATCGTCGTGGGCGACGGCGCGACGGGAACCTATTTATACGAGCTCGGCGTGCCGTTTCATCATTGCCTGGAGGAGATCAACCTCACCCGCCCGGAGTTGGTCACGCGGGTCTGCCGCGAATATGCCGACGCCGGGGCGCAGGTGATCGAGACGAACAGCTTTGGCGCAAATCGCATCCGCCTCGCCCGCTTCGGGCTGGACCACCAGGTCGCCGAGATCAATGTCCGCGCGGCGCAGGTCGCCCGTGCGGCGGTCAAGGGCCGCGATGTCTTTGTCGGAGGCTCCGTGGGTCCTCTTTCCCTGCGTCCCGCCGATGGTGAATTCTCGGTCGGGGAGCAGCAAACGCTTTTTCGCGAGCATATCAGCGCGTTACTCGAAGGTGGCTGCGACCTGATCTTCCTGGAAACTTTCACTGCGCTCGACGAACTGCTCGTCGCGCTCGGCGTGCTTAAGGAGCTCGCAAAAATTCCCGTCGTCACCTCGCTGGGCGTCAGCGAAGAGGGGAGGCTCGCTTCGGGGCAGACTTTTCAGGAAAGCGTTAAAATCCTCCGCGCGGCCGGAGCCGATATCGTCGGCATCAACGGCACCTGCGGACCGCAGGCCTGCGTGCATCTGCTATCCCAACTTGCCGTGGAAGAGGGCGAGTTGCTCTCCGTTTATCCCAATGCGGGCAAGCCGGAATTCTACGAGGGCCGTTTCAATTACGCGGCCAGCGCGGAATACTTCGCCGCGACCCTGCCGCGCTGGGTGGAGGAAGGCGCGCGCCTGATCGGCGGCGATTACGGCACGCGTCCCGAGCACATCGCCGCGATGGCCGTTGTGGCACGGGACCTCCAGCCGATCCGGGTAAAAAAGCCATCCGGTCCGGCCCGCGCCCGCGTCACGGTGAGCGAGCCGACCCTGCGCGCCTCCGCGCCGAAAGAGGAAGTTTCCATCCTCGACCTGCTCAAGACACAGACCGTTTCCATCGTCGAGCTCGACTCGCCGAAGACCCTCGCGATGGATAAGTTTCTCACCGGCGCGAAGGCACTCAAGGACGCGGGCGCCGCGGCGATCACGCTGGCCGATAATTCACTCGCCATCCTGCGCATGAGCAACCTGGCCGCGGCCATCCGTCTGCGCGAGGAGGTCGGCACGACGTCTCTGCTGCATCTCGCCTGCCGCGACCGTAATCTGCTCGGATTGCAATCGGAGATCATGGGCCTCGGCACCCTCGGCTTTCGTCACGTGCTCGCGATCACGGGCGATCCGGCCAAGGTCGGCGATCATCCCGGCGCGACCTCGGTCTACGATGTGAATTCCCTCGGTCTGATCAAACTGCTCGCGGGCATGAATCGCGGGGTGAACTCGGTGGGCAAGGCGTTGAATGGACAGACCCGGTTCATCATCGGTTGCGCCTTCAATCCCAACGCGCTCAATCTCGATTCCCAGGTCAAGAAACTCGAATCGAAGCTGGCCGCGGGCGCGCAGTATGTCATGACGCAGCCGGTCTTTGACGTGGAGCTCGCGCGCAAGACCGTCGCCCGGCTCAAGCCGCTCGGCGTGCCGGTCTTTCTCGGCGTCATGCCGCTGCTCAGCTCCCGCAATGCCGAATTCCTGCACAACGAGGTGCCCGGTATCAAGATCGCCGACGCCCTGCGCGAACAACTCCGCCATTGCCCGGACGACGCGGCCGCCACCCGCATCGGCCTGGAAGTGGCCCGGGAAATTCGTGAGGTCGCGGTGGAATCGTTCGGCGGAGTCTATCTCATCACGCCGTTTCTTCGCTACGAAGTAAGTGTGGATTTATTGCGCTAGCGGTCGATGCGATAAGGAGTGACCGCTCCACTGATCTCCATACTCGTCCCGTGTCACAACGCCGAATCCTGGCTCGGCACGGCTCTGAGTTCCGCGAAGGGGCAGACATGGCCGCGCGTGGAGATCATCGTGGTGGACGACGGCTCGACCGATGGTAGTTACGAGATCGCACGGCGGATGGCCTCGGTTCGATGCCGCGTGGTCCGGCAGGAAAAACGGGGGAACAGCGTGGCGCGAAATCACGCCCTGCATCTCGCCCAGGGAGAATTCATCCAATACCTCGACACCGGTGACATCCTCGCCGTGGACAAGATCGAGAAGCAAATGCGCGCCGCTGCCTTTACGAAATCGGATGCGTTGAGTTTTGGATCGGCAGGCTATTTCTTCGACTCGATCGAGACCGGGGAAAGGCACATGGAACCGGCCCGATTGAATTCCGGCTGCGACGATCCCATCGAATTCCTGATTGATCTCCTGGGCGGAAACGGCCAAGGAGGCCTCATCGAAGCCAGCCAATGGTTGGCGCCACGCCGCCTCGTCGAGGAGGCCGGGCCGTGGAACGATCAACTTTCCATCGATAATGATGGCGAATTTTTTACCCGCCTCATTCTTGCCGCCTCGGAGGTCATCGCGGTACCAGGAGCGTGGTCTTATTACCGAAGATGCCGACAGGCAGCGCAGGCTTTGCCGGCCCTGACGCAAAGTTTCTTCGGTCAACGAAGCGCCTTGCTGGCGGCGCAATTGAAGAGCGTCTACATCCTTGGAAGTTCACTCGATACCCGTGCGCGGCAAGTCGTCAGCCGCCTGCTGACCGAGGAAATTGTCCGGGCTTATCCCGCATTTCCGGCGCTGGCTTCCGAAGGGCTGGCCTTCCTGCGCGAACGCAGCCTGGAGCTGGCGCCGCTCACGGGAGATCCCTGGTTCCAACATCTCTACCCCTGGCTTGGTTGGAAGAAAGCGCGCTGGCTCCAGTGGAACTACTCCCGCTGGAAACGGTCTAGCGGCTCGACTGTTGGGTCGTCGTTGTCGTCGAGGCTTCCGGCGGCGGCTGATCGTCTTGCGCTGTCACCTGGGGCTGGGCGTTATAACCAGCCGCGCGCCACTTCCCGTCTTCCCGCTTAAGCACGACAACTTCTATTTCGGAGGGAATCTGCGTGAAGACGGAATTGTAGATGATCACCATGCATTCCCCATCCAGCCCTTCATAGCCGTCCGGCTTGTAGGTGTGGCTCGCCTCTTTGCGACTGACCAGAGGACCGAGCGGCGGCCGCAGCGCCTTAAGCACCGTGACCCATTGGTCGTGCGGAACCTTGTTGTGAAAAGCGGTGCATCCCTCGGCATAACTTTGCTCGTATTGGGCCGCATCGATCTCGGCCAGCCAGCTTTTGGCTGAAGAAAGCGCTTCGTTGATCGAGGGCGGATCGGCCGTGGTATCCGCATGCGCGAGGAGAGAACTGCCGCAGCCCACCAAAGCGGCCAACAGGCTTTTCCGGATAAAGGAAAGACGGAGGAAGTTCATCTTTTTGCGCGCAGGCGCTATTTGGATATAGCCATCGTGGCGGGATTTGGGAATGTGAATTTAACTTTCGCACCATGACTTTCACAAATTTAACCCGCGCCAACGAGATCGGTGCCAATTCCTACTTGCTCGATTTCGGAACCGACGGCCGCATTGTGCTCGATGCGGGCATGCATCCGCGCGGGGAAGGCTCCGCCGGCCTGCCGCAACTCGAGCGGCTCAAGTTCGATTCGGTCGATACGATTTTGGTCAGCCATGCCCATCACGATCATACCGGCGCGCTGCCATTGTTGATGCGGGACCATCCTAGCGCCCGCGTCTTCATGAGCGAGGCGACCTATTATCTGGCTGATCCGCTGCTGCATAATTCCGTCCAGGTCATGCTCAAGCAAAAGGCGGAGAAGGGCATCGCGGAATTTCCGCTCTTTACCCATCGCGAACTCGATCAGTTGGTGAAAGTGTGGCAGGCCTGCGGCCTCAACCGGCTCTGGTCGCCCCACGGCTATCCCGATCCGGAGAACGAGCCTCTCACCTTCACCTTTCACGATGCGGGTCATATTCTCGGCTCGGTCGGCACGGCCTTGCATCATCGCGGACGCACGATCTTTTATACCGGCGACGTCAATTTCACCGACCAAACGCTGTTGCGCGGGGCTGATTTTCCTCGCGAAGGAATCGACGTGCTCATCACCGAAACGACGCGCGGCGCGCAGCCCCGGCCCGAGGGCTTCTCACGCGATAATGTCGTCGAACGGCTGGCCATTGCCTTGGAAGAAACTTTCGCCAAGGGCGGCGCGGTGCTGATGCCGGTTTTCGCCATGGGCAAGACGCAGGAACTGCTCGCGCAACTGCACTTTTTCCAGAAGGCCCGGCGCTTGCCGGAAACGCCCATCTACATCGGTGGTCTGGGCCGCTCGTTCTCCGAAATCTACGATCGCCTCGCGGGTCGGGTCCGGCGGAAATCCCCCAAGCTCAGCCTACTCGAAGATATCATGCCCCAGGTGATGGATGGTCGTCGCGCGCGTGATTTCAGCCCGAAGCGCGGCCACATCTATCTCATCTCCTCGGGCATGATGACCGAGAACACGCTTTCCAACGTCTTCGCCCAGGAGTTCCTGGCGCATGAGCAACACAGCATTTTCTTTGTCGGTTACTGCGATCCCTCCTCGCCCGCCGGACTGTTGCGCGCGACCAAGCCGGGTGAATCGGTGACGCTTAATGCGGCTTACGGCCCGCAGCCGGTGCGTTGTCGGGTGGAATACTTCGACTTTACGGCCCATGCGCAACGGGAGGACTTGCTCGCCTATATCCTGGAGGTCCAGCCCCGGGTCTGCGTGCTGGTCCACGGCGATCCGGCCGCGCTGGAATGGTTCCAGCAGGAACTGGCCGTGAAGGCTCCCGGGATGCAGGTCGTGATTCCGCCGCCCGGCGAGGCCATCGAGCTCTAAATATCGATCACGTCATCCGTCCGCCGTACGGGCGCTCGCCGACGCGGGGTGCGCTTTTCCCAGCCAGTAAAGATTCCTGTGATCAGGCTCAATAACAGCGCGCCGAAAAATGCCGAGGTGAAACTCGGGACATGAAAGCCGTACACGAAATGGGGCAGTAACTTGAGAATGATCGCGTTAATGACCAGGAGAAATAACCCGAGCGTGAAAAGCACCAACGGCAGGCTGATCAGGATCAACAGCGGTTTGATAAACGTATTGAAGATAATTAATACCAGCGCGGCCCAAAAGAGGTCCTCGCCCGTATCGCAGGTGATGCCGAGCGGCCTGATCAGCGTGAGCAGATAAAGCCCCAACGCGAGGACGAGCCAATGCCAGAGAAACCGTCGAATCATGACAAAATCTAGCCTCCGCCGATTGCTTCCGCGAGTGGAATTATCCTAGCCTTCCCGCCGCATTTTGAATTGGTCGCCCATCTGCGTGCCCGATTGATCGATCGAGCCCGGCGGCAACTCCAAGACGCTTTTCGACTTGAAAATCAGGGCGGAAATCCGCCACGGCTTCATCTCCCGAACCAAGTGCACGACGCGCAGTTCCTTGTCCAGGAAAATGGCGTCGAACACAAACTTCATGGCGAAGCTGTGGATGGAATTGCACGGCACGATCCAGAGGCCATCGCCAGCCGTCAACTGCGCATCGCGCAGCAGGCCGACCATGCGGGTCCACGGATTTTCAGCCACGCGGGCACATTCGGTCAACGCGACCGCGCGGGTCGTGTTGATCGCAATGAGGCGCGCGGCCATGACCTTAGGCCTGGTTGAAAATACGATCCGCCTCTTCCAGCGTTTCCTTGCTGCCGATATCGAACCAGCGGCCCGGCACCGTCCAGGTGTGGACCGGCACGCGCGGGTAGAGCCATTGGATCAGACGACCGGGTTGGTCGGGATTATTGCCCTCGGCGATGTAGGTCTTGATCATTTCCACCACTTCGGCGGGGAAATAATAGAGGGCAATGCCGGTCAGCGTGCTCGTCGGATTCTTCGGCTTTTCCTCGAAGAAAGTGATCTTTCCCTCCGCATCGAGCGTGATGCTGTTGTACTTCTTGATCGCCTCGAGATCGCCGACATCGTACACGGCGAGCACCGTGGTTTTCTGCGCACGCGCGAATTCCACAAAGGGAGCCAGTGAGGAATCGAAAAGATTATCGCCCGCTACGACGACGAGGTCGCCCTTTACATTTTCCTTCGTGATGACGAGATGGATATCACCGATGGCGCCGAGTTTATCGGCGTCGCTGGTCGAGCCGTCGTTGATGATCTTGAAATCGAGCTTGGTCTTCTCGCGGCTGTATTTCTCGGACCACTCGGTGAAATGGGTGACGAATTTCTCATTCGTGACGACGTAGATTTCTCCAATGCCGGGGATCGGTGCGAGATGATCAATGACATGCTCCAGCATCGGCTTGCCCGCGACCGGCAACAGCGGCTTAGGCTGGTTGAGCGTCAGCGGATAAAGACGGGTGGCGTAACCGGCGGCGAGGATGAGAACTTGCATAGGGACGCCCATTTAAGAGACCCGCGACGAGAGAGGCAAGACCGCAAGCTTACGCCATTCGCCAATCCGCAATGCGGATCTGCACCCTATTTCGGTAGTCATCCCAATCGAGCGTGCCTGCGAGTTGGGCGGGAATCCTCGACCAGTCGTGCTCGCCCAGGCCGAAGCCAACCGCGTCCATTTCTCCCTGCTCGCCCCGGACGAAAAGTTTGACATGGTTCTTCCCGAAAAACTGCGGCGGACGCGTGTAGGTAATGCTGTCGAAGAGGAAGACTGGCTCAGGATTATTCCGGCCAAAGGGCGCGAGTTCCTGCAGACGCCGGAAGAGCGGTTCGCTGACCTCTGGTAGTGAGAGTGAGCCCGAAAGCCCGAGGGTCGCCTGGAAAATGGCTTCGCTTCCCTGCCCACGGACATGGGCGTTAAAGGCCTCGCGAAACGCGGCTACCCGCTCGGCGCGAATGTTCAGCCCTGCCGCCATATCGTGGCCGCCGAAGAGCTCAAGGAACTCCGCGCAATCGTTCAACGCCTTGACCAGCGAGATGCCGTCGATGCTCCGCCCACTGCCCTTTCCAAGCCCCTCTTCGTTAAGCCCGATGATGAACGTGGGCCGGTGATAGCGCTTTTGCAGGCGGGAGGCGACGATACCGATCACGCCCCAATGCCAATCCTGCCCGGAAAGCACGATGCCCCAGTCGCGCGCGGGGTCGAAGGTATCCAGCAATTGCGTCTCCGCCTGGACCAGCGTGGCCATCTCGACGCCCTGACGTTCGCGATTGTTCCGGTTCAATTCCGCGGCGATGGTGGCTGCCTCCGCGCGGTCGTCGGTCTGGAGTAGGCGCAGGGAAAGCATGGCATCCCCGAGGCGTCCACTCGCGTTCAAGCGCGGCCCGAGCCGAAAACCGATGTCCTGCGCGGTGAGCGGAAAGCTGACCTGGCTGACCTCGATCAACGCCTGCAACCCGGCCCAAAGACTATGTTCCATCTGCCTCAAACCGCGCCGGACCAAAACGCGATTTTCATCCACCAGCGGGACGATATCGGCGACGGTCCCGAGCGCGACAAGGTCGAGATAATCGCGTAGATCGACGGCGCGATTCCCCTCCCCGCTCAGTTTGAGCAGGCCGTGGCAGACCTTGAAAACGAGGCCGACGCTGGCCATGTAATCGAGCGAGCCGGAAGGACCTCCGCAGTCTCGTTGCGGGTTGAGCAGCGCATGAGCGGCGGGCAGTTCGGGCGGCAAGGCGTGATGGTCGATGATGACGGTGTCGATGCCTTGTTCACGCAACCAGGCGACCTGCTTGAGCGCCGTGGTGCCGCAATCGACGGCGATGAGCAGCGTGGGATGATGCTGCTCGACGCAGCGCTCCACGCCATCCTGGCTCAGGCCGTAGCCTTCCTCCATGCGCAGGGGCAGGAAGGTTTCCACTTCGGCGCCAAGCTTGCGCAGGATGCGCCAGAGCAGGGCGCTGGAGGTGATGCCATCGACATCGTAATCGCCGAAGATGACCATGCGCTCCCGGGTCGCGATGCCCTGGAGGATTCGCTCCGCCGCCCGGCGCAGGTCGGTGAGCTGGAAGGGATCGCCCAGCGATTGCAGGCGAGGATCGAGGAACGCGCGAACCTGATCGGGATCACGATGACCGCGCTGCCAGAGCAACGAGGCGACCTGGGGATGCAGGTCGAGCTCGCGCGCCAGGGTCAGTGCTTCCGCCGTCGGCGAGGCGTGGACCCAGCGTTTACCGAGAGCGCTGAGCGTGGTGAAATCCGTCATCCCAGGGAAATCAACGGATGACAGAATGATTAGACCCCAACCGGCGTTTTCTTAACCGCCGCCGCCGGGCCGGCCGCAGGAGGACGAGCCGCCGCTCCATTGCGCCCCAGCCACCAGGCGAGGCCGGGCGAGATGAAGTGCGACGAGTAGATGCCCGACATGATGCCGATGAACATCGCAAGCGAGAAATCATGGATCACCGGGCCGCCGAAAACGATGAGCGCGCCGGTCGCGAGCAGGCAGGTACTGCCGGTCAGGATCGTGCGGGCCAGGGTCAGGTTCAAGCTGCGGTTGATCACTTCATAGAAGCTGCCTTTTTCGCGAAGGCGCGCGCCTTCGCGAATGCGATCGAAGACGACGATCTTGTCGTTGATCGAGTAACCGGCAATGGTCAGCAGCGCGCCGACCAAGGGAAGAGTCAATTCGCTGCCCAACGCGGCCATCACGCTGAGTGCGATCAGGACGTCGTGCAACTGGCCGATCGCAGCCGCGACCGCATAGGACCACTCGAAGCGGATCGCCGCGTAAACCAGAATGCCGAGCAGACCGAAGAAGAGGGCCGTGATCGCCTTCTGCTTCATTTCGCTGCCCACCTGGCCGCCGATGTTTGAAACCGAGCCCGCATCAAAACCGGCCTGAGGGAAACTCTGCTTCAACAACTGGGCCGCTTTCTCGCCCTGCTGCTGTTCCGTTTGGACGAGAAGCGCGTGAGTCAGTGGAGAAGGCTGCAGGACGATATCCTTGAAACCATTCTTGATCAGGACCTCGCGAAGCTGACCGATCTCGACCGGCTGCTGGTAAGTCATCCGGACTTCATCACCGCCCTTGAAATCGACGCCGAGCAACGATTCGCCGCGCATACCGACCGCAGCCGCGCCAATGCCCAGGATAATGAGTGAGAGCACCAAGCCGACTCCGCGGAACTTCAGGAAGTCGAAGCGGGGAGACTTGATGAATTGCATCATGCTCAGGTTTGGCTTGTCGGTCCGGGACAGGATCCAATCGAAGGCGTTACGGGTCACGACGAGCGCGGCGAAAAGATTGGCCACGATGCCGAGTACCAACGTCACGGCGAAACCGCGCAACGGGCCCGTGCCGAGATAGGCGAGGACGACGGCGGGAATCAGCGTGGTGATGTTGGAATCGAAGATCGCGCTGAACGCTTTTTCAAAACCGATATCGATGGCCGAACGCGCGGGCTTGCCGATGGCGAGCTCGTCGCGAATGCGCTCGTAAATCAGCACGTTGGCGTCGACCGCCATGCCGATGGTGAGAACGATGCCCGCGATGCCGGGAAGCGTCAGGGTAAAGTGGAATTGCGCGAGCAGGCCAAAGAGCAGGACCAGATTCACCGCCAGCGCGAGCACAGCGATCATGCCGGAGACCCGGTAATAGATCACCATGAACGAGATCACCAGAATGAGGGCGATGACGCCCGCATGCAGGCCGGTACGAATGGAGTCGGCGCCCAAGGAGGCATCGACCGAATTCTCACTCAGCATCTTGATCGGATTTTCCAGCGGATTCTCCAGCACGCTGGCCAATTCCTCACATTCCAGGGCGGTCATGCTGCCGCCGGAAATCTGGCAATGCCCACTGGTCATCGCCTCGCGAATCACGGGCGAGCTCTTCACCACGTTATCGAGCACGATGGCAAATTGATGGCCAACATTGGCACTGGTGATATCGGCAAACTGCTGGCGTCCTTCGCTGTCGAATTCGAGATTCACCACCGAATCGCCCATCTGCTCGATGCCGCGCCAAGCCTGGCTGACATGCTTGCCCGACATGGCGACTTTCCGTTCCACGACCTGGAGGGTCTGGACATCCTTGCCTTCTCGGTCCTTCTCGATCTGGGGCAGGATCTCGTAATCCTGCGCGTATTCAAAAGGCAGCTTGCCGCCATTGGCCGCGGTGCGATCAAGGATTTCCTGGGCATTCGTCGGGACCAAATGGAACTCGAGCTTGGCGACCTGCGAAATCTGCTGGCGCGTCTGCGCGACCGCCGCGCCTTCCAGGCCGGGAATCTGGATGCGAAGGCGGCTGGTGCCTTCGGGCTGAATGCTTACTTCACGCAGGCCGGTGGAATCGAGGCGTTTGCGAATGACGGAGGAAGCCTGATCGAGCGCCGCCTTGTTCGGGTTGCCCTGCACATCGAGCAGGAACTCGGTGCCCCCACGCAAATCGAGACCGAGCTGGATCGTCTTACTGACCGGATAAAGCGCGAGCCCACAGGTGAGCAAACTGGCGATGATCGCGCCCAGACCGGCCGCGCGACGGGAAGCGGGATTTTCAGCCGCCAGATACCAGACGAAAAAGGCCAGGAAACCCAGCGAGCAAAGAAAAATGGTGAAGTACATGATCGGCTCGATTCTGTCTTAGGCCTTGGTCGCGACAACCTTGTCAGCGTCGGCTGCATCGGCGCGGATGACTTTATCGAGGTGGGTCTTTTCGATCTCGAGCTTCACGTTGTCGGCCACCTTTAGAATGACGGTGGAATCCTTCACGTTCGTGATCACGCCATGGATACCGCTGGTGGTCACGACCCGGTCGCCGGTCTTGGCCGCCTTGATCAACGCCTCCTGCTTTTTCTTCGCCTGCGATTGGGGCCGCATGAAGAGGAAGTAAACCAGCGCGATGATCACCGGATACATCAGCAACATCATTCCGCCGGAACCTCCTGCGGCGGGGGCGGTCGTGTCGGGTGTCGTGCCGACAGTGGCAGTATTAGCGGCTTGAGCGAAGAAAGAGGCAAGAGTGGCGGACATTACAGTGGATTTTTTTGGCTTAGATAGTTGCGGTTAAAGTTCTCGCGAAACGTGCCGAACGAATCGCGGTCGAGCGCGTCCCGGATGTCGCGCATCAGCTCCAGGTAAAAATGCAGATTATGCAGGCTGACCAGAACCAATGCGAGGATTTCACCCGCTTTGAATAGATGCCGAATATAGGCACGGGTAAAGTTTTGACAAGCATAACAGCCGCAACCCGATTCCAGCGGGGCGCCGTCGAGCCGGTATTGGGCTCCGCGCAGGTTCACCGTGCCGGTGCGGGTGTAGACCGTGGCATGCCGCGCCACGCGGGTCGGCAGCACGCAATCGAAGATGTCCACGCCGCGCGCCACGAGCTCGACGAGCTGATGGGGCTGGCCGAGGCCCATGGCGTAGCGCACTTTTTGCGTCGGCAAATGCGGGACGGTCGATTCGACGGCGCGGTACATCTCATCCTCCGGCTCACCCACGCTCACCCCGCCGATGGCATATCCGTCGAAGTCCATCGCCACCAGCGCCTCGGCACATTCCTGACGTTGATTCGGAAAGCCGCTTCCCTGCACGATGCCGAAAAGCGCCTGTTCTGCAGTGGGCCTCGATTCGTGGGTGGCGATGAGATGCCGGTGATGATCGAGCGAGGAACGGCCCCATTGGATCGTCCGTTTCACCGCGTCGGCGACGGCGCCTTCTTCCGCCGGCCAGGGCGGACATTCGTCGAAGGCCATGATGATGTCTGAACCCAGTGCATGCTGAATGGCGATCGATTCCTTGGGGCCGAGAAAGAATTTGGAACCATCGAGATGGGAGCGAAACTCGACCCCCTCATCGGTAATCTTGCGCAGCTTGGGTAGGCTGAAGACCTGGAAGCCACCGCTGTCGGTCAGGATCGGCTTGTGCCAGTTCATGAACTTGTGCAGGCCACCGAATTTCTTGAAGACCTCGAGCCCGGGGCGCAGGAAAAGATGGTAGGTATTGCCGAGGATGATCTCGGTCCCCATCGCATCGAGATCGCGCGGGGCCACGGCCTTGACCGTCGCCTGCGTGCCGACCGGCATGTACTGCGGGGTCTCGATCGTGCCGTGACTGGTGGTCAGGCGGCCGCGCCGCGCCAGGCTTCCGGAATCGGTCTTAAGGAGCTGGAACATTCGCCGGGGCGGGATTGGTCGTAGCAGGAGTGGTGGTCGGGGCGGCCGTGGGCGGAGGCGTCGCGTCGCTGGCAGCGGGCGTGGCGGCGTTCGTCGTGGCATCCGGCAGAGACGCCGGAGTGGGCGCGGCATTTGTCGCCGGGGCGGAAGAGGAGGAATCGGTGTTGGTGGTCGGTGTCGCCGCCGGAGCCAAGGTCGGAATGGGCTGGGCCTGGGCCGGAAGCGATGAAGCGCCGGGCTCCTCCTTCGTACCCTCATCCGGTAAAGCGTGGGTGGCGAGCGCGATCAGCAGGACGCCGCCCATAAGCACGCGATAGATGGCAAAACCATTGAAGGTGTGGGATTGCACAAAGCGAAGCAGCCATTTCACCACGAAAAAGGCGACGACAGCCGAGACAACAAAGCCCAGCGCGATATCCAGGAGCAACTGGTGATCGTGCCCGGTGAGCTGTTTGCGATAGCGAAAAAGATCCAGTCCGCTGGCCGCGAACATGGTCGGAATTCCGAGCAGAAAGGAAAACTCCGTCGCGGCAGGTCGTTTCATTCCTAACGCGAGACCGGTCATGATGGTGGAACCGGAGCGGGACGCGCCCGGGAAGACGGCGGCGACCACCTGTGCCGCGCCCATCAGCGCGGCCTCGGTCCAGGAGACATCCTCATGGGGATAAAGATTCTTCGAGAGAAACTCGATCGCGAAAATGACAAAGCCGCCGATCAGCGTGGCCCAGGCGACGGGGGTCAGAGTCTCCGGCAAGTGGAGCTTGTAATGCTTGATCAGCACGAGACTGACGACGGAAGTGACGAAAAACGCCAGGACGAGCTTCATGATGTAGGCGCGGCCTGCGGGATTTTCCAAGTGGGTCAGCAGGCTGACGATCTTGTGCCAGTAAACGAGGATAATGGCCAGGATGGCCCCGGCCTGGATCACGACGTTGAAGACATCCGGCTCATGGCCGAGCCCGAGCGATTCGGCGATCAAAAGATGACCGGTCGAAGAGATGGGCAGAAATTCGGTCACACCCTCGACAATGCCAAGGAGGATGATCTGGAGGTAATGAGTCAGGAGGTCCACGGTGAATCGGGATAGCAGATTGCGCCCGAATGCAAATCAGAATCGAGCACCCGGGCCGTCTCGAATTCCAAGACCAACGACTTCGCCGCGTCTCCATCTTTGAGCCTGTTAATTTCTAGGGGCGTCGGCAATGGGAACTGAATCCGGAGAGTTTTTGTAGGCGTTCCATGCCTCTTTCTCGCTAATGGTATATTTGGCCACCGTGCTTTGGCTGCCGTTGACGGTATCGTAAGAATAGGTCCCACACTTCCAGACAACTCCCGACCAAGCCTGATCATCAATTAATCCCGTCGTGTCGCAGTTAACAAAAACCAAGCCGATCGAATCACTATCGACGATCGTTTTCTTTTCCTTCGTCGTGGATATGCCGGAAGGAAGAAGGCCAAACCCTCGAGAGTCTACTCTGTTTTTGGAAACGATAATGTCACGCGAGCTTAACGCGTTGAGCTCCCCGAGGAAGCCGTTGGATAAGACCTGAATAATTTTGCCCTCTACAGGGCATGCCGCTTCCTGAAGGAGCTGTGAAATCTTTGCTTTTAACTTTGCGGCCTCGGCGTCCAAGGCCGCGGTCTTGATTTGCTCCTGAAGCTCGGTGGCTTTAGCCGGATCGTAATCGAGCTTTTTTTGCAGCTCGGGGCTGAGCGTGGCTATGTCCACGGTCGCCCCTCCATCCGCGTAAAGAATAGTCGCGGTTGCGGCGTCATGCTTGATGATCGTTGCTCCTTTATAAATCTTTCCGTCCGTCGTGGTAATATCGTCTGCGCAAAGTGAGATCGCTGATGCGAATAAAAAGAGGAGAAGTTTCATAGTAAATCCTTCACGTAGTTCACTTCTGATTGCGCTTTTTTTGGCATGGGGGGTTTCCGCATTGTGGTAAATATGTGTAAATAACAAAGAAAAAAAGGAGGCTTCGCCAGTGAAGTTCCGCAGGGAAGAACTCATCCCGCCGAAGATCCGTTCATTTCGGAAACTGAGAAGGCGTAGGCGCCTTTAAGGCGCGAGCCGCTCGATCACCCAGGCCGCGCCCTCGCGGCGATACCGCAAGCGGTCATGCAGCCGGTTCGTGCGGCCCTGCCAAAATTCGATCCGCTCCGGGATAAGACAGTAGCCGCCCCACTCCGGCGGGGGCGGGACATCGCCGGGAAAACGCACCTCTGCTTCGGCCAATCGCGCCGCCAGGACATCCCGGCTCGCCACGACCTGACTCTGATCGGAAGCCCACGCGCCAAGTCGGCTGCCTCGGGGCCGGGTCTGGAAATAGGCTTCCACCGCCGCGCGCGGCGTCTTGATCACGCGGCCCTCAACGCAGACCTGCCGCTCCATCTCGATCCAGCCAAAAGTCAGGGCCGCCTGCGGATGCGTCTCCAGATCGCGCCCTTTTGCGCTGCCGTAATTGGTGAAAAAGACGAAGCCTTCCGGGCCGAAGCCTTTGAGCAAGACAAAGCGTCCGCGCGGCTGTCCGTCCGGCGCGACCGTGGAAAGCACCATCGCATTGGGCTCCGCCACCACCTTGGCGTCGAGGGCCTCCTGGAACCAGCGCTCGAATTGCCGGAAGGGATCCGGGGCGAGGTCCGCCTCATCCAATCCGCGCAGCATGTAATCGCGCCGAAGAACGGCGATGCGGGAACCCAGGGCATCAATGGACATGCTTATTATGTAGCTTTCTTCCGGTAGGGACGCGAGTCCCTTCGCGTCCGTCGCCTGCGTCGAATGCCAAGAGACTGCGGTTCCGATCTAAATGACAGTTGAATCACACGCCGTTAGCTGACAAATTTAGATATGCCGCGACGTCGTTTTGATTTGGAGAAGAGTGAGTCCCGGCATCTCGCCCCCGCGGCGCAAAGCAGCCTTGCCTCGCGCGGCCGCGAACATGGCGAGGACCAGCATCGCTTCCGCACCGCCTTTCAGCGGGATCGTGATCGCATCGTCCACAGCCGCTCCTTCCGCCGCCTCGAATACAAAACGCAGGTTTTCCTCAACGGCACCGGGGACCATTACCGCACGCGGATGACCCACACCATCGAGGTCTCCTGCATCGCGCGCACGCTGACTCGCTCGCTGGGACTCAACGAGGACCTGGCCGAGGCGATCGCGCTCGCCCACGATCTCGGCCATCCACCGTTCGGCCACCTGGGCGAATCGACACTGCACCGTCTCATGGCCGAACATGGCGGCTTCCGTCATAACGCGCAAAGCCTCCGCGTCGTGGAGGAACTCGAGATGAAATATCCCGAGTTCAATGGACTCAATCTCACCTGGGAAGTGCGCGAGGGCCTGCACAAGCCTTACACCGCCAACCGGCTCGGCGAAGGATTCATCCAGCCCTCGCTTGAAGCGCAGGCGGTCGATCTCGCCGATGAGATTGCCTACATTTGCCACGATCTCGACGATGGACTCGACTCCGGTCTCATCCACGAACAGGAATTGAAGGAGCTCGAGCTTTGGCGCACCACGCAGGAGGAGGCGCTCGCCCCCTACCCGCATCTCGAGCCCGAACGCGGCCGCAACTACGTCCTGAGAACCATGCTCGGGCGGCTCGTCGATGATGTCATTACCCATGCCAGCCAGTTGATCCGCGAACGGGCCCCGCAAAATAGCGATGAGGTGCGCCGCCAGCCCGCATTGATCACCTTCTCGCCGCCCACCGCGAAGCTTGCGCGCGAGTTGCTCACCTTTCTTTACAGCCGCTTTTATCATCACCCGTCCATCGCCGCGATCAACCGCCGCTCCGCCGATTGCCTGACGCAACTCTTCGACCTGCTCGTCGGCCATCCACATTTGCTCAGCCCGCAATTCGAACTGCGCGTGAAAAAGGACGGCGTGCATCGCGCGACCTGCGATTACCTGGCCTGTCTCACCGATCGCCAGGTCTATATCCAGCACCAGAAATTCATCGGCGGTCCGCCCTTGCTCGGCAACTCGCGTCTTGAACAACCCGCCCTCTTTTAATGATCAACTCCGCCTACACGCCTCCGCTCGACCTCATTCGCCGTCCCCGCCGCAACCGCCAGACCGCCGCCATCCGCGCGCTCGTCCGTGAAAACCGCGTCCACGCTGACGATCTTATCCAGCCCCTTTTCGTCAAGGACGGGGTCGGCGCGCCCGAGCCGGTCGGGAGCATGCCGGACGTCCAGCGACTCAACGTCAGGAGTCTGCTGGCTGAAGTGGCCCATCTCTCGGCACTGGGCATTCGCGCCATTGCCCTTTTTCCGCAGATCGACTCCGCGCTGAAAGATCCTCGAGGCAAGTATGCCCTCGCGAAGAAAAACTGGTTCTTCGGTCTCATCCATCAGGTGAAAACGGAATTTCCCGACATGCTCATCGTGGCCGATGTCGCGCTCGATCCCTATACGGACCACGGGCACGACGGCGTGCTCGATGCCACGACCGGCGATGTCGCCAACGACGAGACGGTGCATGTGCTCTGTCAGTATTCGACCCATCTGGCCGAGGCAGGCGCCGATATCGTCGCGCCCTCCGACATGATGGATGGCCGCATTGGGGCGATCCGCGACGAGCTCGATCACGAGGGGTTTACCCAGACCTCCATCCTCGCTTACGCGGCCAAGTTTGCCTCGGCCTACTACGGCCCTTTTCGCGACGCCGTTGGCTCGACGACCGGCAGCAAGTCCCCGCTCGACAAACGCACCTACCAGCTCGACCCCGCCAATTTGCGCGAGGCGCTGCTGGAAACACGCCTCGATGAAGACCAGGGCGCCGACATTCTCATGATCAAACCGGCGGGCCTTTATCTCGATGTCATTTCCGCTGTCCGCGCCAGCACCACGCTGCCCGTTTCCGCCTATCAGGTCTCCGGCGAATACGCGCAGATCCATGCCGCGGCCCGCGCCGGATGGCTCGATCTCGCCAAGGCCCGCGATGAATCGCTCCTCGCCATCAAACGCGCCGGGGCGGACATCATCCTTACTTATTTCGCGCGCGACGTGGCGCAGAGTTTGAAGGGTTAATCCGTTTTTTAATCTCTTTGGGGCTCACTCCCCGAAGCTCGCTTCGGCTCGGTGGTAGCCGCCGCACGCCGTGCGGTGGTGTCTTTTCCAAGAAGGAGCGCAACGTGGGAACTTTTCTTCTCTCCTCCACCGCACGGCGTGCGGCGGCTACCACGAAATGCCTCGGAGCCTGCTCCGAGGTTCCTTACTTAATAGTCGCTCCTTTCCTCGGTCATCCTGACTGACTTTGGAGCGACTATCTCATTGGAAAGTGGTCTGGTTGCGATCCGGAAAATCACGCCGACCGAAGGAGGACCTCGCCGGAGCTTATCGGCCCACCAGGCCGAACATGGGGCCGAAGCTGTGATCTCCGGGCTTTTCCACGTCGCCGGGGAAGTGGAATGCGGAGATATGCCCATCGAGATAAAGCGCGTTAGGACATTTCATCTTGGTCATAAAAAAGAGCGCAAAATCGTAGAAATTCACCGGAGTCTTGGAGAGGACGAACACGGCCGTTCCATCCTTGCGCACCCCTACCCCGCTACGGACCATGAGGTTCGCCGACCCTTCAATCAAATCGGGATGGATTTCACCATGATGCACCACAAGCGGCCCGGATTGTGTGGCCCAAAGAACATGCGGCAGGAACGTTTGAAAGGCGCTCGATTCCATCACTTCCGCCGTTCGTTGCTCGGTCAGCACGAACACTCCGTTCGGCTTCAAATAAAAATTTCCCGTCCCGTCCTGTAAATTCAGCGGGGCGACCTGTTGCCCACTTTGGACGAGAAGCCCTACCGGCGAATAATCGGGCTGGAACATCCCGGCATTGGCGGCAAAAAGCAGCCGGCCGCCGTCGCTTTTCACTTGGGCCTCCAGCGCGGTGAAATTTTGCAGCAACTTGCCCGAATTGTCCTTCCAATACAGCCGCAAATCCTCCGTCTTCGGATCAATCGTCTGAACTAGATAGCCGTGACCGCGAAAGCCGAGCGTGGTCACCTCTGACGCATCCGCATGTCCCAGCACGGGCACCAGTAACCACGCAAAGACCAGACAGAGAATGACGCGTGGTTGCATGAACAGACGCTTCAGGATTTGGTCACCCTTAGCTCCTCAAAGGACCTGGTATCCAGGCCAGGCCCTTCGATTTTGCTTCGGATGACGGCGGCTCAGATATGAATCGGCTTCCCCTCGCCCGCCAGCGCCGCTTCGTGAATCATCTCGGAGAGCGTCGGGTGTGCATGGATGGTCGAACTCAGTTCGTCAGCGGTCGCCTCCAACGTGATGCCGAGGCCGACTTCCGCGATCAGTTCGGTCGCGTCGGCGCCGATGATGTGCGCGCCGAGGATTTCTCCGTGCGGTTCGCCCAAAATCAGCTTCACGAAACCTTCGGAATCGCCCGCGGCGACCGCCTTGCCGCTCGCGCGGTAGGGGAACTTGCCGACCTTGTACTTCAGGCCCAGTTCCTTCGCCTTCTTCTCGGTCACACCGATGCTGGCGACCTGCGGCTGGCAGTACGTACAGCCGGGGAACACCGTCACCTTGTGCGGCTTTTTACCCTTCACGAAAAGACCTTCGACCATTTCGATCGCCTCGTGCGAGGCGACGTGCGCGAGCCACGGTGGCCCGATGATATCGCCCGCACCGTAGATGCCCTTGACCGAGGTCTCGTAGCGGTCGTTCGTCTTCAGATAACCACGATCCAGCTCGAGCTTCAGCCCGTCGGCCAGCAGGCCATCGAGGTTCGCTTCCAGCCCAATCGCGACCAGCAAATGATCGGCTTCCAGCGTCTTGCCGCCCGCCAGGGTCAGCTTCACGCTCTTGCCGTCCGCGTCAGTCTTTTCGACCTTCGTATCGACATGGATATCGATGCCGCTCTTGGTAAAGCTCCGCTTCAGATGCTCGGAAACCTCGGCGTCTTCGATCGGCAGAATCGCCGGCAACATTTCGACGATGGTGACCTTCGCTCCGAATGCGTTGAAGAAATAGGCGAATTCGCAGCCGATCGCGCCCGCGCCAAGAATCAGGATCGATTTAGGCAGCGTCTTGATCGCCAGCGCCTCGCGGCTGGTCAGGACGCGCGTACCGTCGACCTTCACGTTCGGCAACTGCCGCGCCTTCGCGCCCGTGGCGATCAGGACCGCCTTGCCGGTCAACGTCTGGGCCTTGCCGTCCGCCCCGGTGACGACGACTTTCTTGATTGCGCCATCCGCCGGGGTCTGGATTTGCGCCTTGCCGACGACGTAATCGATCTTCTTCGACTTAAAGAGATACTCGATGCCCTTGGCCATCTGGTCCGCGACACCACGGCTGCGCTGCATCACCTTTGCGAAATCGACTTTTACTTCGCCTTCGATCGAGAGTCCGTAGTCGCCGAGATGCCCGATGAGTTGCTTCACTTCGGCGCTCTTGAGCAGCGCCTTGGTCGGAATGCAACCCCAGTTGAGACAGGTCCCGCCCGCGCGCTCCATCTCCACACACACCACTTTTTTCCCGAGCTGGGCCGCGCGAATCGCCCCGACGTAACCCGCCGGGCCGCCGCCAATCACAATGAGGTCATAGTCCATAAAAGGCACAAGTTAGCACATGTTTCGTGCCATAAAACACCAGAAAGTCCTATGCGCGGTAGTAAATGCGCGGAATCGGCTTTTCTTTCGGCTCTTGTGGACAGAAAAGGGCGAGAACTCTATTTTGGAGCCACCTTTGAGCCGGAAAACCGCCAAGCCTCCCGGGGATAGACGCGAGCAGACCTCCGCGCTTTTCCTCGCGCTCTCGTTGCTCGCCTTGGTGATCCTGGCGCTCTTCCAGCCAACGCTCCACTCCGATTTCGTTTACGATTCCGTTGGTGAAATCGTCGCTTGGGATTACCTCCACAATCCGGGCAACCTTCTCACCGCGCTTTCCTTTCGGCTCATAAGCCTGGACGTCCTCGATTTCAATCGGCCTGTCGCCGTTGCCTCGCTGATGATCGATTCGATTTTCTCGGGCCGGGCTCCCTTCGGCTATCACCTGACCAACATCCTGCTTCACGTGGCGGTCGCCTGCCTGGGATTCCTCTTCCTGCGCCATATCCTGACGCAAAAGAACCGCCTCGAAACGCCCTGGCGTAACTGGATCGTTTTTCTGGCTATGCTGCTTTTTGCCGTTCATCCCATCGTCACCGAGGCGGTGTGCGAACCGAGCAATCGCAAAGACCTACTGGCGGCGCTGTTCGGGCTGACCGCGCTCCTCCTCGCGGCGCGACATCGACAGGACAACCCGCGAGGCGATCTCGCGCGCCTGGTGCTCTGCCCCTTCCTCTGCCTTCTGGCCATTGGCAGCAAGGAGGTCGGCGTGGCCTATCCCGCCATTCTCTTCCTCTATTGGGTGCTTTTCCGTCGCCATGAACCGGCAAAATTCTGGGCCTCGATTTTGGCCGGCAGCGCCGTCGTTGATGTCATTTTTCTCATCGCGCGCTTCAAGCTGGAACATCGACCCTCGGCCATCTTCCTTAGCCCACCTACTTATATCGACGGATCGCTGGCGCATGCGCTTTTGGTCCAGCCACGCATTCTCGCTCTCTATGTCGTCAATCTTCTGTGGCCGGTCAATCTCTGCGCCGATTACGGCGCTTATTCGATTGGCTTTCTCCCGCTGGGCCTGGCGCTCGTCATTCTCGCGGTCATTGTCGGCTTGCTGACGTGGTGGTCGATGAAAGACCGGCGCGTCTTCTTTGCTGCGGGATTCATCGGCGCCACCATCCTGCCGGTATG
>JAMFSY010000057.1 GCA_026225555.1 Methylacidiphilales bacterium | reverse complement strand
CCCATGCCGCACCAGTCGGTGATTCCGGCAAAGACCAGTCCCGCGCCCACAAAGGCGGAGAGAGCGAGGAAATAGGGATGCACCAGCCAGGCGAGGAGAAAGCCGATCAGAATGAGCGAGCCAGCCGCGATGCGCACCTGACGCTCCAAGCTGATCACCTTCACCGTTCCGCGGGCGACCGGCAGGCCCGCTTCGATCCAAGCGAGCGTACCGCCCTCAACCACGACGGCGTTGTCGAAACCTTGCGCCGCCAGCTTTCCGGCCGCCTGGGAAGCGCGGCCACCCGAGCGACAGAGCAGATAGACGGGCTCGCTCGGGGAGAGCTGCCCTGAAGCAATAAGCCCCTTCGGGTCGAGCTGGTCGAGCGGCACATTCTGCGCCAGAGTCACGTGAACCTCCGCAAACTCCACCGGAGTCCGCACGTCGAGCACCTTGAGGCCCGGTTGGGCGGCAAGAAGGCTCTGGAGTTCGGCGGGCTTGATCGTTTTCATGGCGGATTTATCAGATGAACATCAGCTCTTTTTGAGTTGATGCAAGGCCCGCGCCAGGGCGTCCACTTCCTCGCGCGTATTATAGAAGGCGAGCGAGGCCCTCACGGTTTTCTCGACCCCAAATCGCCGTAGCGCCGGTTGGGCGCAGTGATGTCCGGCCCGCGCGGCGATGCCTTGCTCGTCGAGATGACCGGCAATTTTCTCGGGGTCGTGTCCCTCGATGACGAACGACAGCACGCTCGCCTTGTTCGCCGCGGTTCCGATCAAACGCAGACCGCGCACTTCCTGCAGCGCCTCGGTCGCATAGGCCAGCAACTCATGTTCATAGGCGGCAATCGGCGCCAATCCCACGTTCTGGAGATAATCAAGGGCCGCGCCCAGGCCGACCGCGCCGGCAATGTCGGGCGTGCCTGCCTCGAACTTCTCGGGCGCGTTTTGATAGGTCGTCTTGGCGAAGGTGACGTTGCGGATCATGTGCCCACCGCCCTGCCACGGCGGCATCGCCTCCAGCAGCGCCGACTTCCCGTAAAGAATACCAATGCCGGTCGGTCCGAAAACCTTGTGCCCGGAAAGCGCGAGAAAATCGACATCGAGCGCCGTTACATTCAGCGGCATATGCGGCGCCGATTGCGCGGCATCCAGCAACACCGGCACGCCGTAAGCATGTGAAATCGCGATGATCTGCTCGACCGGATTGACCGTGCCGAGCGAATTGGCCACGTGGGCGACCGAGACGAGCTTGGTGCGTCCGCTCAGCAGCGAGGCGAACTGATCGAGGATCAACTCCCCGCGATCATTCACCGGCGCCACACGGATCACCGCCCCGGTCTGCTCCGCGAGCAGTTGCCAGGGCACAATGTTGGCGTGATGTTCAATCGTGGTGATGAGAATCTCGTCACCCGCGCCGATATTCTTCCGGCCGTAACTTTGCGCGACCAGATTGATCGCCTCGGTCGTGCCGCGCAGGAAAACAATCTCCTTCGCATCGGCCGCGCCGATAAAATCGCGCACCTTGTCCCGCGCGCCTTCGAAGGCGCGAGTCGCCCGCTCCGCGAGTTCATAAGCCGCCCGGTGAATGTTCGAGTTATCGCGGCTGTAGAAGTGCGATGTCGCATCGATCACCGACTGCGGCTTGTGCGTCGTGGCGGCATTGTCGAGCCAGATGAGAGGCTTTCCATTCATCTTCTGGTGCAGAGCCGGAAAATCGCGACGGACTCCCTCCACATCGAAGCCTGGAAGCGCCGATCCGCCTGCCGCGGGGGAAAAATCAGGCCTCGACGAAACGCTGCCTTCGTTCCCGCGCAGGAAATAAAAATCTCCCGGCACCGACTCCGCCGTGTAGGGCAGGGCCGAAGTGGCCGGTTGCGCCGGTTTCCCGGAACGTGACTCCTTCTCCCGGTAACAGCGCGGTTCGCCAAAGGGATAAGCCTCCTCAGTACCGGCCCCATGTCCGCCCGAAGCCGACTCAACCGGCTGGATCGTTTGGGTCGCCGGTGATGAAGAAACCGGGGCGGCAGGATGAACCGGCGGCGCAATTTCTTTCGCGCCGGTTGGGTAGCCACTGATACCAGAGTTCACCGGGGCGGAGGAAGATCCTCCGGCCGGTGACTCCGCGAATATCTCTTTCGCCAGTTGGGCGATGAGATCCGTATCGGGGTTAGCGGGGATAGACGTAGTCATGGTAGTGGCCCACCAAAACGTTATCGAGACGCGCGATCGCATCGTCGGTCAGCACCGCGGTCGAGAAGTAGCGCGTGACCAGGTGCGACGCGATCGAGTTCTCGTTCGTGCCCATGTAGCGCACCGAAAGTCCCGGCTCGACTTCACCCGTCACGCCGGTCTTCTGGAGGCCGACGACGCCCTGTTCGCCTTCGCCCACGCGGAGGAGCAGGATGCTGGTGCTGCCCAGCGTGCCGCCGCCGTTCGACCGGCCGTTGATCAGCAACTTGTCGCTCGGCACCAGCGGAACGCCGCGCCAGGTGATAAAGGGCGAGCCAAAAATATTCACCGTTGGCGGGGGCACCCCTCGCCGCGTGCATTCACGACCAAACGCCGCAATCGCTTTCGGATGGGCGAGGAAGAAGGCCGGTTTTTTCCAGACGAGACCCAGCAATTCATCCAAGTCGTCCGGCGTGGGCGGGCCGCTGCGGGTTGGGATGCGCTGGGAGGGGGCAACTTCGCGCAGAAGACCGAAGTCGGGATTATTGAGCAGCTCCCACTCCTCCCATTCCTTCACCGCCTCGACGGTCAGGCGGACCTGTTCGCGCAGCTGGTCGATCTTGTTACTGTAAAGATCGGTCACCCGGGTGTGGGTTTGCAGCACCGTCTGGATGGTGTTGAGATGATACTCGCGCGGATCCTCCTCGTAATCGACGAAGGTGGTCGGGAGCTTCGGCTCGCCGCCCTGCACGGTCAAAAGATCGATCACCGCCTCGCCATATTCATTGGCCCTGGCCTGCGCGGCCCGGCGTTTGTCGAGGGCATGGGTGATGGCGTCGCGGATCGCCGCCTTACGCTTCAAGGCGTCGAACTTCGTCCGGTCGAGCGTCAGCACGGTCGCGTCGGTCAGCGTGCGGATGGCCGGGGTTTTGATTCCGTCATCAAGCAGCGCATTGTCGCCGAAATAATTTCCTTCACCAAGAAGCTCCTGGCGCAGCCTGTCTCCGTGTGGTCCCACGATGGACAGCTCCAGCTTGCCGCGCGCGACGACATACAACTTCTTCGCCACGTCGCCCTCCTTGGCGATTACCTTGCCCAGATCGTGATGCTCGGTGGCGAACTCCGCGGCCACGGTGCGCAGCGTCTCGTTATCGAGCCCGCTGAAAAGAGGAATGCCGCGCAAGCTCTTGGCGTCGATATGCGCCTTCCTGCCATCGATCTCGACGCCGATCAATCCCGTCTTGTCGACGAGGATTTTCCGGCGATTGACCCGGTAAACGCCGCCATCCACATCGACCCAGGGGAGAAGCTTGTGCAGCCAGCGCGGGGTGCGCGCGGCGTTTTGGGGAACCGTTACGGTTGCGGTGGCGAGATTGCGAGCGGCTGTGGTGCTCAGGCTCAGGTGCGAAGTCGGATTCGTGCTCATGATAAAGGATCGATTTTTCTAAAAGGTTTTGGGGGAACTTCGATTTCCACGCAGAGGGCCCGAGGGCTTTTCCGGCGGAAAGGTTTCCATCGTTCCCACGTGGGATCCGATACGAAACGGATGAGGCAAAAGGCTGCCCGAAAGAGACAGCTTCCTGTTGTCAGGTGGTAGTTTTTTATAGAACCGGCCCCCTGATGACAAGAAAAAAGCTTTTATAACATGCACATTTTCAATTAGTTATAACCATACAAATCCAATAGATTTTTGGGACTACACAAGAATTTTTCGTAAAGCGTGACTTCTTTCATTTGAGTTTAAACGAGATAGTAAAGGTCCTTCGCCCCACCTTCGATGACCTCAAACTCGGCCCGGGGGGAAGTCTTACCCAGGAGATCGTAGGCATGTCGCACCGCCTTGAGCGTGGCCGAATAAACCTGGTCCTCTTCGTAGAAGACGCGTCCGGTGGGAAGCCATTGGCCAAAGCCGAGGTTGCTCAACCCGGCGGAGAAATCCGACCGTACGCCCGCCAGGAGGATGGTCACCCCCCGCGCTTCGGATTCACGCAGGAAATGTTCGAGTCGCTCAAGGAAAACGACATCGGGGTTACGCGTCCGCTTGACCCGCAGCACGACGTAGCGGATGCCCTCCTTTTGAGTGCGGCTCGTGATCTCGTCAAAATAGCGCTCGAGTTCAGGGGCCGCGCCGAAGAAGAGCTCGCCCTCGAGATCGTAGATCAGCAGATCGGCGGCGGGAGGATCTCCCGGCAGCCGTTCGCGGATCAGCCCCTCCGGCGTGACCAGCAGTTCGGAGGCGCGCAGTCGCGCCGCGCGCGGAACGAAGAGGATAATCGAGAGCGCGACCCCGATGAGGATCGAAAATTCCACCGTGATGAACACGGCAGAAAACGCGGTGATGTAAACCAGCGCCGCATCGTACCAGGAGGCCCGCAACGCATACCGCAGCCGCTTCCAATCGATCAATCGCACCGCGATGACGAAGAGCAGGCCGGCCAACGCCGCCTTCGGAATGAATCGCGCCAGCGGGGCTGCGATCAGAAGTGCCACCGCGACCGCGATGGCCGCAAAAATACCCGAGACGCGGGTGATCGCGCCCGCCTGATAATTGATGGCCGAGCGAGTCAGCGAGCCGGAGCCGGGCAGGCTCTGGAAAAAGCCGCCGGTCAGGTTGGCAAGGCCTTCGGCCAGGATCTGCTTGTTATAATCGAGCCGTTGATGCGTCTGGTGGGCGATCGACTTGGCGATGGCCAGTGCCTCGAGCAAACCGAGAAAGGCGATGGCGAAGGCGCTGCTCGAAAGATCGGGAATCCATTTCCACTGAATGTCCGGGATGTGCGGCGCAGGCAGGCTGGCCGGGACGGTGCCGACAACGGAAAGGAGCGTCTTTCCATGCGCGGTGGGAACCGACCAGCCGAAGAAAGCGGCAATGAGGGAAGCGATGACAAGAGCCGTCAACATCTCGATCTGGGGCAGGCGAAATTTCCGTACCAATTGCCGCAGCAGCAGGACCACCACGATCGTGCCGATACCGACGCCCAAGGCGTAGAGATTGACCGGGCCGCCCTGCGTGATCGTATTCCAGAGGCGAAGAAGCACATGCTGATGCCCGGTACCCTTGTCGTGAAGGCCAAAGAAATTAGCCACCTGCCCTACGGCAATGAGTAATCCCGCCCCGGCCATGAAACCGATCACGACCGACTCGGAAATGTAGCGGGTCAAATCGCCCAGTCGAAAAACCGCGATGAGGATCTGGATGATCCCAACCAAAATCCCGAGGAGAAACATCGCCTGGTAAGCGTCCAGACGAGCATCGGGATCAAAGATGGCCAGGGCGCTGAAGACGACGAGCGAGATGGCATTCGTCGGCCCGTTGATCAGATGGGACGAGGAACCGAAAATGGAGGCGACCAACGTGACCACGATGGCGGAGTAGAGACCGAAGCGCGGATCGACGCCCGCGATGAGCGCGTAAGCCATCGCCTGGGGCAGCGAAATGGCTGCCACAGTCAAGCCGGCGAGCAAATCCTTGCGGGCGAACTTCCAGTTATAGTCGAGACTCATGGTCAGTGGGATTTCGGTTGATAGATCACATCAAAGATGGAGTTGTCGGCGAAAAACTTCGACTGGGCGTCGTCCCAGTCCTTCGCGATCAGGGTGATGGGAAAAAGCTGGAGATCGGGCAACCGGTCGAGATGCTTTTTCAGGATGTCGGCGTTGAACGGCCGGTAGCCCTGCTCGGCAATCGTTTCCTGCGCCGCGTCCGTGAAAAGGAACTCGAGATAGGCCTTCGCATAGGCTTCGCTCCGATGGCGGGCGACGTTGGTATCGACCCACGCGACGCTCGGCTCGGCGCGAATGCTGACCGGTGGATAGACCACTTCCAGTTCGCCCTTGGCGTCCGTGACCTCACGCAGCGCCTCGTTTTCCCAAGTCAGGTGGATATCGCCGATCTTGTCATAGGCGAAGCTTGCGGTGGAATCGGTCGCGCTGGTTCCGAGAACCGAAACGTGGTGGTAAAGCTGAGCGATATAAGCCCGCGCCTGGTCCTCGGTTCCCCCGCGATAAATGACCGAGCCCCACGCGGCAAGCAGGCTCAACTTGCCATTGCCGGAGGTCTTCGGATTGGGCGTAACGATCTCGACGCCGGGCGCGATCAAATCGGGCCAGTCCTTGATCGCCTTGGGATTTCCCTTCCGCACGACAAAGACGATCGTCGAGGTGTAGGGCTGGGAATGATTTGGCAGCCGCTCCGCCCAGCCTTCGGGAATGAGACCCCGTTTGCGCAGCGAGTCGACATCCGAAGGCAACGCCAGCGTGACCACGTCGGCGTCGAGGCCGTCGATCACCGCCCTGGCCTGTCGCGAGGAACCGCCGTGCGACTGCTTGATCGTCAGCTCGGTTCCATGCTCCTTTTCATAGGCCAATGTGAATTGCGGGTTGATCTCTGCATAGAGATCGCCGGTCGGCGCGTAGGAGACGTTGAGCAATTCGTGCGACGTGTTGAGGTCGAGGTTATGCGTCGCGACCAGCAACACTGCGACGGCCACGGCGGCCAACGCAAACCGGTTAAGCCAATTGGTTTTCATGATGAATGCCCCATAAACCCGGAAAGGCTTTTAGGAAATCCCGGCGGTGGAAGCGCCGGGCTGCTCGAGCGGCCTTACTTTTCTGGCGGTAACGAGCCTGAGGACACGCCGCCAGAAAGGTGGGAAAAGAACGAGATAGACTAGAAATCCGATCCACGGCCCCAGCGTTCCCGGCGCGTTTGCCTGCGCGGGGCCAATGACCAACTCCAAGGCCACGGCTCCGAGGAAGTAAGGCCCAAGAAAAATCCACGCCTTAAGGCCGCGCTCGTAACGCAAGTTCGTCTCGCAAAAGACAATCAGCCCCTTGGGGCGAGGACGGATCCCCGTTGAGGATTCCGGGTGCTTGGGCGAGGCGAAGATGGAGTTCATGGCCGGATCAGTTTGACGACCGGAGGCGCTTACCGGGATGGCGATGCCGGTCGAGCTTTTGCCGCGTCAAGAGTCCGGACCAGCTCCTTGAGTTGCGCGCCTTGGAAGAGGAACGGATTTCCCAGGGCAAGGGATCGTGCAGGAGTGTGATGGGGGATGGCGGACGGTGAGCGAAGTACTGAATGGGAGTCATGGGGAAGGAATGTGGAAAGAATTGAAGTGAGATAAGTGAAGAATGCTGTTGGCCTAAAACCCGGACAGCGCTTCCGGGAGAAAAGGGTCAGGCGTCGACAGCTCCTACTCGATGCCGTCATGGGGATCCGTTGAAATGCCACGACGGTGGCCAACAAGAGAACGGGAAGCATTCCCATGATCGTCCGGCTGATTATCAAGAGCTCAAACGGTTTCATATAATGTCTATGGAATTAATAGAGTTATTGTAAAAAATTGTCTAGAATAAAATTCAAGGCATGTGGACTGCGCCGAACCGCAAGTCGAAATTAGAAGATGGATTCGAGCGGAAGGTCGTTCTTCAGCCCATTCTTCTCCACCCATTCGGGGTTATAGAGCTTGGAAATATACTTGTGTCCCGAATCGCAAAGAATCGTGACGATCGTCTGCCCCGGACCACGCTGCCGGGCATAACGAACCGCGCCCGCAATATTGATGCCGGAGGAAAGACCGAGGAAAATCCCCTCCTCCCGGCGCAATTGCTGGATAAGCGTAAAGGCCGACTGGTCCTCGATCCGGTAAGCCTCATCGATCTCCAAGTCCTCCAAATTCTTCGTCACGCGGCCTTGGCCGATACCCTCCGCGAAAGAGTCCCCGTCATTGGTCTCGAGATTGTGGTTCTTGAACCAGGACCACATTGCGGCGCCGTAAGGGTCGGCGCAAACGCTGGCGATCTGTGGATTCCTCTCCTTCAGATAAGTGCTCGTTCCTGCCAGCGTGCCGCCGGTGCCCACCGAGGCGACAAAGGCCGTTACGCGGCCCTCCGTTTGGTTCCAGATCTCCGGCCCCGTCGTGCGGTAATGCACCTGCCGGTTGGCCGTGTTATCGAATTGATTGGCCCAGAAATAGCCGCGTTCCTCCGCGAGGCGTTGTGCGACTTTGTTATAATTACCCGGGTCCTTGTAGGGCTTTTCCGGCACGACCAGGACCTCGGCGCCCAATGCGCGCAGGAGCTGAATCTTTTCCGGTGACTGATTGTCGGGAATCACGATTACCGTCCGGTATCCCCGCGCCTGGCCGACGACCGTAAGACCGATGCCCGTATTGCCGGCCGTGCCCTCAATGATCGTCGCACCCGGCTTGAGCTCGCCCCTCGCCTCCGCCGCCTCGATGATTCCCAAAGCCGCCCGATCCTTGACCGAACCGCCGGGATTCATGAACTCGGCCTTACCGAGAATCTCACTCCCCGTGAGATCGGAAATCCGGTTCAGCCGGATGAGCGGCGTATTGCCGATAAAGTGTGACACTCCGTGATAGCGATTCATGGCGGTAAATTACGCGACGACCGTTCGGCCCTCAACTCATACCCGCGGAATGTCGAGCGGCTGAGGAAAACGGGAGCGCTGCGTGCGTTCGATCTGCACCACTCTCGAGTCTTGGACGATGATTTCCACCGATCCATATTCCAGATCGGCCAGGGCCCGTAAAATTCGCCGCACCACCTCTGCTTCATCCGGAACGGAAGCGAGATTCCTCGGCTTGTTCTTGGCGGGTGGTTGGATGGAATCAAGATTTTGAGACAAAGCTATTCTCCTCGAAAATCCCTCGATTTCCTCTCAGGTCGCTCGTAACAGGCGACTATTCCCGATAATCCCTATGGACTAATTATATTGCAAGCTCCAAATTTATGGCTAAGGCTTTTTCATACTCATGGATGAATCCTGGAAGCAGATCGTTTCAGAAGTCGTCGCCTCTTACGAAAAACTCGGCGGCCTCAATAACCAGGACGTTCACAACATGCCCTCCAAACGGGCTGTCGGCGTCATCTGCGAGGAACTGCTGCGCATTCTCTTCCCGGGCTTCCACGACGATGACGCCATTCATCACCACACCGTCTTTGAGTTGACCGAGCAACGCATGTCCGGCGTCGTCCAACGGCTTGAGGCGCAGGTGCGTAAAAGTGTCCGCATCGGCGATCCCCACCGGCCCACGGGCCGCACGAAGCCGATCCTGCTCAAATTCTGCAAGGACCTTCCCGAGATCCGCCGTCTGTTGCATACGGATATTGAGACGGCTTATGAGGGCGATCCCGCCGCGCTGAGCCGCGAAGAAATCATCCTTTCCTATCCCTGCATCGAGGCGATTTCCGTCCAGCGCCTGGCCCATCGGCTTTATCAATCCGAGGTGCCGATCATCCCCCGCATGATGACCGAATGGGCCCATAGCCGCACCGGCATCGACATCCATCCCGGCGCCCAAATCGGCTCCCATTTCTTCATCGATCACGGCACCGGCCTCGTCGTGGGGGAAACCTGCCGGATCGGCAAGCGCGTTAAACTTTATCACGGGGTCACGCTCGGCGCCCGCAGCTTCGCCAAGGATGAAAAAGGCCAGATCGTGAAAGGCACCAAGCGTCATCCCGAAGTGCGGGACAACGTCACGATCTACCCCAACTCCACCATCCTCGGCGGCGAGACCGTCATTGGCGAAAACTCGACCATCGGCGCCAACGTCTTCCTCATGCACAGCGTGCCGCCCAACTCGCTCGTCGTCCACGAACCCAAGCAACTCTCCATCATCGACAAGGCGGCCAAAGGCCGGGAGGCCCCTCTCGAGTGGTCTATCTAGGTCTTTGACTCACGGAGTTGCCGGGGAAGCACACTCCTCCCGTTAAATTCACTCGCGTGCGACATGGCAAGCCTTAGGGGCCGTAAACATGAAATCCCCACAGGAAATATCCGAACTTGGTTGCTCTCTTGATTCCCAACATCCGGACCCAACGGGCCGTGACCGGTGAGAAGGTCAAAGTTTCAATTCCTCCCTTTCCGGCGTCGGTTGAATAAACCTGCGTCCAATTCTGTCCATCCGGTGAAGTTTCCAACCGGTAGGAAGTGGCGTAGGCGGTCTGCCAATTCAACACGACACGACCGATTTCCCGGGAGGTTCCCAAATCGAGGGCAATCCACTGGGGATCAACCGCAAACTCCGAGGACCAGCCGATGCCATTATCACGGGTCGCATTGATAGCCGCCAACTGGAAATTGTTCTGCGAACGCTCGGAGGACGCCGTCGCCGCCGTGACCGGATAGCCTGCCTTGGCCATCTGGTCTGCCTCGGAGATGACAGGGAAGGCGCGATCACTTGCGACCGTCTGACCATCCGCACCAAGAATCGTGGCCTGCATTTCATAATCGCCCGGCTCGGCTGGAGCCGTGAAGTTGAAGATCACTTTCTGGCTGCCGAAGGAATCGACCGAGACCGCTTGATCTTGCTGAAATACGATTTTCCCGGCTCGCTGCAGAACCAAGTGAACCTTTCCGTTCCATGCGGGCTCCAAGTCGTTGAGGACGACAACGGGAATGGAGGAAGAAGAACCTGCGACAACCTCGTTTTCCCAATAATCAATCATAAGGCCCACGGGGGCGAAGGCATTTTTGAAGGCTGCCGCCATCTTGGGCTCGTAGATCAAATTTTTGACATCGAGGAAGTGATCGCTCGTCGTTCCGAAAACCGGTTCATTGTACCCCAGTGCGGTGAACTCAAGAACCGCAGCGCAACCCCGGCCACCGCGCCAGAATTCTGTCTCGGCGGCCATGTAATGGGCATACGTTTCGCGGTACTGGTCGACCGTCGCATTTGGTCCCAGGATATAAGCGTAAAAAGCCTTGCTTACCTTGGTCGGCTGCCCATCGCGTTGCAGCCAGATACCCCCATACTCGTTGACAATGATGGGCGAGTGAAAATGGCTGAAAATCGCATCTTTGTAACCGTAGGTTGGAACTTTTAGCGCGGTCGCCAAGTCGGGCATCGTCCTGGTATTTTTGATAAAATGATAAGGGTGAGACTCAAAAGGATCGGTCTCGGCCTGTACGACGCCCCAACCGTTGTCCCAGGGCCGATTGGATAAATCGAGATGCCGCACCTGCTGGACCGCGGCGCCCGTCGGTTCCGCATTGTGAATGGTTTCGTTCTGGGCGTCCCAGACGACAACGCTCGGGTGATTCCACGTCTCCTGCATGTGCGCGGCGTATTCCTGCGCCAGCTCATCGGCGGTCACCGCTTTATCGAGTCCCCAGATCGGAAACTCGTCCTGGAGAAGAACCCCCTCCTCGTCGGCGATATCGTACCAAAACTCAGGTGGGAACCCAATGCTGTAGCGCAGGGCGTTCCAGTGAAAATCCTTGAAGCTGCGGTGCAGACGTCGGACCCAGTCGACATTCCATGGAAGATTGCCTCTCTCGCTGTCCTCAAAAAAGCGATAGAGCGTCGTGTTGCTGCCCCGCATGAAATAGGGTTTACCGTTCAAATAGGCGTGCCCGCTGGCCGGGTCGAAATGAAACTCTCGCATGCCGAACGCGGAGACGATCTTGTCGGCGGTCGTGGTGACCTCCACCGTGTAAAGAAACGGGTCTTCCGGCGACCAAAGATGGCATTGAGGGATGGGAATCTCCGCGTCCACGGTTTTATCCGTCGTGGAAGAAACCTGGACATCGGGAATCGTAACCGTTCCCACCACCGTCCCAGACCGTTTTTCTTTCGCGGTAAACGTCACGGGCGTCGAGGAATCCGAACCGCCGTTATGAACCAAGGCCTGAACATGAACTTTGCCGAGGGTGATCTCGGGAGCCGCCTGAATGTGCACCAGGTTCGGCGTGCCGGAGAGAATCAGCTGCACGGAATCGAAAATACCCGGAATATACTTCGATTTTTCGCCGTCGCGCCCTCGCGGAAAAGTGGCCGGAATGGCGTCGGGAGACGCGCCCACCCGGATAATCAATTCGTTTTCCTTTCCAGCTCCCAACAAATTTTTCTCCACATCGAAATAAGCCGGTGTGAACAGGGGAAGATGTTCGCCGATCACAGTTCCATTCAAATAAACCCTGGTGCCGAAAAACGCCTTGGCTATCCGCAAAATCGCCACCGCCGGTATCGGGCGGTCGATTTGAAATTTTTTCCGGTACCAGAATGCCTCGCGCTGGGGACTTTTTTTGCCCACATCGCTAAAAGCCGGCTGCGCCATATCGACCAGCCCCGGCACGGGCACTTTGCCGGTGAATTCCGTAGGCGGTGCATCCATCGCTCCCTGCGCAATGTCCCACTCACCATCCAACGCAAGGGTCTGCCGATCCTCACTCCACGAGTTTTTGGCGGTTAAGATGAGAAACAAAAACAGTAAAAGCAGAGTGGCGCGGTTCATAACGAAAACTAAGATTTTATCAGGGAGGAAGGGCTCGCGCCGTTACCCAACTTCGAGCTTGGACGAAGCGGATTTTAAGCGCATATAAATGGGCATATAGATGCACATTATGGCAAAGGCAAACTTTCGACGAAAGCCTAATCAGACGTTAAACGTCCACCTGCAACTCAGAAACCCGTCGTCCCCCCGGTTATCTACCGCGATCGCGAACGAAACCTGCGGCAGGGCGACCTAGCCATTGGGTAAGGATCATAACCCGGGGAAAGCCAATCAAGGGAGCCCATGGTGGGAGGACTAGTATCCAGGGTACTTGAGGAGGCATTCTTTGCCCCAACTAGCTTTACCTAAGCATCTGGGAGGGATTTCTCAGGGTGGACCACAAGCTTTTGGCGCTCCGCGGGCGGCAATGCCCTCCACCTCTGAGAAAGCCATTTTAGGAGGTGCCCAGTTAGTGCCCACTTTTTGGTCGATGCCGGGTTATGCGCAGATTATGTTAAGAACACGTCTCGGCTACATTTCGAATCGCAACTCTCTTATTTTGAATAATTTGAGAAGGAATGGGCAGAACAGGATTCGAACCTGTGAAGGCAAAGCCAGAAGATTTGCAGACTACGAATATGAGAGGAGGCTTGACTTGTACCCTAATAGTACCCAGTCTTTTCTTGGATCGTGGGTACCTCAAAACATACACGCAAAAAGCAGCCCATCGCTGACCTGCCGTATGGCGTGGCAGTGGGAAAACACTCGAAGGGCTGGAGGGTCCGGCTGGGACGAAAATTCACTGGAGGCAATGTCATTGAGAGATATTTTCCCAGCCTCGCTGATGCGAAGGGTTGGATTGAAACTGAGACTCCGCGACAAAAGCAAATCCAAGCTACCGGGCTATCGCCCGCGGAACTGAGCGAGGCGGTAGCCGCCTTCGGCCAACTTCGTCCTTTGGGGGTGGGACTTTCCACCGCCGTTTCGAGCTTCATTAAATCGTACATACCTCCAAACCGTCGTAAGACCTTCAGCCAACTTGCAGCGGAATTTATGCGCGACAAGCGCAAAAAAAAGAAGCGGTTGAAAGGCTCGACCCTGAAAAGTTATCTCGGCTTTTATCGCCGCTTCTCGGAGACATTCAACAAGACGCCAGTGTCGCAAATACGGGCCAAAGACATCGACACATGGTTAGACGACCATGATTTCGAGGGCATCAACTACAACAACTATTTGAAGCATCTCCGAATGGTGTGGGACTTTGCCGTGGATCGGAAGTACGCGACAGAGAATGTTGTTTCGGAAATCGAACCGGCCACGGTGTTGTCAAAACCTGTGACGATCTTAACTCCGAACCAAGCCGAATCGCTTTTGAAAGCAGCGAAAGAAGATGAAGGCCACCCCCTTCTTGCCTACGTCGCTCTTGCTCTCTTTGCAGGATTACGCACCCGGGAGCTGCAACAACTGACCTGGACTAATATCCACCTAGATACCGCCCGCCCCGTCATCGAGATTACGGCGGAACAAGCGAAAACTCGCCGTCGCCGAATCGTTCCTGTTCAGCAAAATTTGCTCGGCTGGCTCGTCTTTGCTCGGGAGGCAGCACCGGAGCCAGTCATTCCGTATGATCCGGCAAGCAATACGTTTTGGGACAAGCGGGATGCTTTACGAAAAGCAGCGGGCCTGAACGAATGGCCACGGAACGTCCTTCGGCACAGTTTTGGCACCTACCTGCTGGCGTCCTCCCACGACGAAAATTTAACGGCCGCGCAAATGGGAAACAGTCCAGATATTGTTATTAAGCATTACCGCGAAATGGTAAGACCGGAAGCGGCAGAAAGATATTGGAGTTTGCTTTGTGATATGACCTAGCCTTCGATAACTTCCCTCGATCTCCCTGAAGTAAGTTACGGTGACTGCCGCGAGCGATGTTCATGGTTCGTCCCATCGGCTTGGCGGGCCTTGGAAAAGAAATTCTGCATTTCCTCAACCGTAACGGTTGGGCCGGGGAGCAGTTGAGCGAATCCCTCATCGCTCTTTCCCGGTCTGCCGGAGCAAAGGCGGTCGGCGGCCTGTTCGTAACGGGCGCTGGTCCTCGTACCATCGAAGACTTCGCGGAAGTCTTTCCACGAATATCCGTGATCGCGCATGAGGACATAAAGATCGAACCAGTCCCGTTGTTTGGACCGCTTGGCTGCGACCAGAGCCTTGAGGGCGAAGATCTCGGTCACTGTGGCCACGCGAACGGCGGGATTGGTGCCATGAAATAGTACCTGACGCTCCGGCGGATCGGGACAGAAGAAGGTCAGCTTGACGCCATTGACCAGGTAGTCCTGGGAGAAGTCGTACAGGTCCATCCCCGCATCGTCGGCTTCTCGCAAAGCAACGGGATCGGGGATCGGATCAAAATGCAGTTCCGGGGAGTTCCGAATCAAGTCGTCCAGTGGTTTTCGCGGCAACCGTGGATGGGGCCACGCAAAATCGAGGTCTTCGCTCAAACGGTGGTCGATGTAGAGCGATAGGGCGCTGCCACCGATTAAAATGAAACCGCCCAACTCAGGCCGGTGAGCGAGAGCCTGCCAAAGTCGATCTGTGTCTTCCCGAAGCATGGCTCATCCTTCCTGCGATTTCATCGAGTATTTCATTAGCAATTTCAAGATGGATGGGCTTCAACCCTTCCTCCTGCAAAACTTCCCACTCCGCAAGAACCCGATCAAATCCGAATTCCGTGGCTATCGCCTCTAGCTGCTCCAGTCGGGGACGGTTCAGGGCCGCCATGATCATGACGGAATCGCTGGCATCGGCGTTAGACCAGACCAGTCCCGGAAAGTTCTTCCAGAAGTGGTCGTTGCGGTCCAGGTTCATGTAGATAATATGACCCAAGATCGTTGCATTGACAATGCAGGATCATGAGTTCTGCGCCATACTTGGAACAGCTCGACAATTCTTCAACGGCGTTCGCCTATCCTGTGGCGTGGAGGCAGTATCGAGCTTAGCTGCTGTTTTATTTTGGAGCTGTTCAATGGCCGGGAAAATCCGATTGGCATCCGCCCCTACTTGGCCACCATCAAAATAAACTGACTCGCCAGCGCCTCGAAAAGTTCCAGCCCACGGATGAATGTCCTTAAAGATGATCCGATGGAAGATGAGAATTTCTTCGGGGCCGGGAATGAGGCACGGAAGCCGGACACTTTCGATCAGAGCTTTGTCGAGCTGCTTGGTGTATGCATCCGTGTAAATTTCAAAGCTGGTGATCTCGGGACAAAGACCCACCGCTTGAATCTTCTTCTATTGGGCTGTCGGATTTGGCTGGAAAGTCACTTCCAACAGAGTATGTTTTGGACGTGGACAAGACAACCCTCCAACGAAGGGCCACCCGCCTCAAGGGTGCCGCTGCAATGGGCGGGTTTGTCATCACGGCAGAACAAGCTCAGCGCGCCGTTCTTCGCTCAGAGGAAGACGAACAGCGAGGCGAGTCATTAAGCTTTGAGCAGGCAAGGGTAGAGGTTCGTCAACTCAATCACTCGACGTTGGGCCACCGCGTTTAATTTAGTTGTTTGCGCCCTCGCGCTGCGCCCTTTGCCTGGCTACCCGCTCCGCCGTCATTTTGCGGAGATGTGCCAGTTTTTTTGCAGTCACGGTCTTACCCCCTTTGGACTGAATCTTTGTCAGATGGGCGAGTTTTTTGGGCGTTACCGTCTTGCCGCCTTTAGCGCCAATCGCAGCAAGAAATTGCCGCACTTCACTATTCACCTTAATCTCAGTCATGGGTCGATTCCAATTACCTCGATATTGGCGCGTGGGAGGTTTCGGTCCGGGATGGTGCGCGTCTGCTCGCACTCGCGCAACGTCACGGCTTCCGGCTGCTCCTCATGGGTGACACCCGGCAGATTCTTTCCGTCCAGGCGGGCGATTGGTTCCGGCTTCTGCTGGATAAGGCGAAGTGCCCCATGGCTTCCATTGATGGTATTATCCGTCAAAAACCGGGTACGCTCTATCACGCCATCGTCACCGAAATGGCCAGCGGTCGGGTGCGGTCGGGATTGCAGATGTTGGAAAAGACCTCGGCGGTCAACGAAATGCCCCGCTATTGCGAGGCTGCGGCCCGTCACTACGTGGAGCTGCGGGCCTCGGCGCTGGGTTCGGTGGACCTGGTTGCTCCGACATGGCATGAGAATTACGCCATTACCGATGAAATCCGAAAGCTCTTAAAAGAAAGCGGGAAGATCCAAAACACGCGGTCGTATGAGGTTTTTGATTCCTCCCGATGGGAAGTGGCTCGCAAGGCTTCGGCCCGGCACTACGAAAAAGGCCAGGCGGTGACGTTCATTCGCTCGGTCGGTGGATTTGCTCAAGGTGAAACGGTACAGGTGCATGACATCGCGGGCAATCAAGTCCACGTCCAAACTCACGATGGACGTATTGCGCCCGTGCCTTTGACCCGGCCACACAGCTTCGATGTCGGCCAGATTCGTTCCATTGACGTTGGCGTGGGCGATACCATCCTTCTGCGTAAAAACCAATGGCGACTCGTCAACGGCCACGTCAGTACCGTTGAGTCCATCGCGGGAGACGGAACGATTCACCTCAATAGCGGCCTGACCATTCCTCCTACCTACCGTACTTTTACACATGGGTATTGCCTGACGGCCTTCCGCAGTCAGAGCCGCACGGCAGAGCATGTCATCGTGGCCGGCACGAGCATGGACGCCCGGAGCTTTTACACGGCCCTGTCTCGCGGTCGAACCGGATGTGATTTATTCGTTCCTGATTTCAAAGTGTTCAAGGAACAGATGGCCGAATCCCTGCCCCGGCCGAGCGCAACGGATTTGATTGTTCAACCTCCCACGCATGAGGAACGGATGAAGGCGATTCTCGTCCATGCCCAGGAGCATGTGCGAAATGCTCGGGACATGCTCACGGAAGCCCGTTCCATCGAGGAAGGGATTCAAGGCTTGGCCACTCATGCCAAGGATGCCTGGCGCAATGATCTTCCCTCCTTCCGGTTACACTATGCTCTCCGCTTTTGTCACGAGTCCATGCGCCGGTTGAATCTCCTCCAACACCATGAACGACAATCAACCCGAAATTAGGCGGAATGAGATTAAGGAACAGGCGGGTTCTCCGGCTGTCACTTTTGTCATCGACGGCCAGACGCTCATTTTGCCCTATGCGTTCTTTGTGCGGGCGGAATGTCACGTCCGGGAGGATCAATTTTTAATCATCGGTTATTGGACAACCATGACGGTGACGATTCAAGGCAACCATTTGGAAAGATTGATTCAGCTGCTCGGTGAATACCGGCTTCTTGCGGTGGTGCTTCGTACCGAAGTTGAGAAGGCACCGGAAGAGGATCAGCCCTACGTGGAACGAATCTTGGTAACCCTTCGAGAAGAATCTTCCTCGCGTGGTAAAGAACCGCGCACCCGTCGTAAATCACTCACCGAAAAAGTTGGATGCCCCTAAAAAGGCGTCCTCGACCTAATCTGGGTATTGAAGCATGGCATCGAAAAAGAGTAGCGATCATCAGGACGAACAAACCTGAGCATGCTGCTAGGGGCCTAGCGTACTTTAGGAAGGAAGACTGGCCCGATAGGCGCGTGGAGACAGTCCGACGATCTCTTTAAAACGGCGGTTAAAGTTGGAAAGATTTTCAAATCCGGATTCCAAGGCAATTTCGGTAACGCGCCGATCTTCAACGGCAAGACTCACACAGGCGCGGGCGACTCTGAGTTCGTTGAGATGGCGGATAAACGTCCGGTCGGTCTGATTTCGGAAATAACGACTGAAGGCGGCGGGACTCATGCCGACCAAGCGAGCCGCTTTTTCTTGCGCGCGGCCGCTGAGATCGGTCGATTCTAGCCAGGCGAAAACCTTTTGCAAACGCGGGTCGATGTGAACACGATAAGATCCGGCAGCATCCCAGGGATTGAGCGTGGTTTTGTGCTCGATGGAGCCAAGGCAACTCAGAACTTTGAAAAAATTCGCCAGTCCTTCCAAATTTGATCTGCCCCGATTGAGATTTTGCAAAAGACGAAGGCATTTCTCTGTCCCCTTCCCGTGGAAACGGATTCCTTGACGAGACATATCCAGTAACTTGCGCAAGAACCTGGTGTCGGGAAGCTTCCAAAATTCCATTCCCAATCGGTCGGGCAGGAAATGGAGGACAAGCCATTCCGCGCCGCCGTGCATTTTGGGATGCGAGCCATAGGCGTGGGGAAGATTGGCCCCGATCAGGCAGAGATCACCGTGATGAAAGGGTTGGATCGAATTTCCCACGTACCGGACGCCGTGGCCGTGAAGGATATAAGTCAATTCGATCTCCGGATGATGATGCCAGATGAAATCAAACTTGGGTTTGGTGAACCGCTTGAAATCAAAGGAGCGATATTTAGTGGCGGGAACAGCTTCTAGACGGGGGCTGTTATTAAAGGCATTGCTCACTGCGGTATGTTAAAAAAGTATTGGTTTATTGCAATCCAGTAGAGGACAGTTTTTGCCTGGGTGCTTAGATTGGTTTGATGAGCACCTCCGATTCAGCGGCGACGTTTATAAAGAACTACACCCCCTATCGAAATCTTCCTCCGCTCGCAGGCCTGGCCACTTTCGCTGAAGCGATCAAACCGGGGTTGTCGGTCGAAGACAGCGTGCACCGCCTCAAGCGCCATCATTACGCGTTGAAGTGCCTCCACCGGCTCTTTATTTCCCGGATCGCACCCGAACCGATCTATGAATTGAAGATGGCTTTCAGTTACCACGCGCATCTTTGTGCGGAGCATGTCGCGGCGTTCCGTTCCCGCGTTGGCGAAATGCGGGAGCCGCCTCTCGGTCTCGACAAGGTGCCGGATGCCAATCTCGAAATCTTTTTCGATGAAATCCTCTCCACGCCGACGACGGAGGAACTGATTTTGGGAGTTTACGAAGTCGCCCTGCCGGAACTCCTCAACGGTCTTCATCGCCATATCGAGGAAACTCATGTTTTGGCCGATCAACCGTCGCGCCGCATATGCCGGTTGGCCACCTCCGAAATCGAGGAAATCGCTGCCTATGGACGTGGCGCCATAGAAGCCCTGGTCGATTCGAAGAAACGGGCCGAGGCGCAGCCTTTCCTCGGCCGTCTCCGCGATGCCCTGGCGGCGGCGCGGGGCATTGATGGCACCGAGGCCGAATCGGCGCAAAAAGCACAACGCGTCTATTCCGCCAAGGAATTTGTGTATGACAAAGTGCCGAAACGCGACGCCCGCTTTTCCGATCCATACAATATGGGCGTTAACGCGGAGGTTTTCCTTTACGACGAGACGAAGCCGGTCGATGCCAAGGTGCTCATGATGTTCTACAAACGGCTCAGGGAAATCGATGTGCCGGAAATGATGTCGAGCATCCTGACCGAAACGGAGAAGAAGCCGTGGGAATACTATCGCGACATGACGCGCCAGTTATGGGACGAAGCCCGTCACGCCATGATGGGCGAGGTTGGTTTCGTGAGTCTCGGTTTGGATTGGCCGAAGCTGGTCATGGTGAATTTCACTTGGTCGCACAGTCTTAACACGCAGTTGACCTCGAAAGAGCGCCATGCCGTCCTCTATTTCATTGAGCAGGGGTTGATGCCAAAGACCGGCAAGCGCCACGAGTGGGAGGTGGCGACTACGTCAAACAACAGGCTTGCGGCCACCTTCCAGGACTTCGACTGGGCCGATGAAGTGCTCCACGCCCGGGTGGGCCGCGATTGGTACGTCGCCGACATGCCAAGCCCCACCGAGGCGCTCCACTACGGTGACCAGTGCTGGACCAAGGTGATGCTCGATTGGAATAGCTGGAAGAAAGAGGGGTTGACTCAACACCGCAATTGGTGGCCCGAACTGTATCTGGCCTATTGCCAAAAACAGGGCAAAAAAACGGACGCCGATACGCTGAAATTTGCCGAAACGTACGAAGGCAAACGGGCCGACCTGAAAACGGTCCTCCCCATGGAGTAACATGGCTTATTTCAAAACGAGGGCGGCCATCGGTGATGGCGACGGAAAATTTTCGATCGAAGAGATCGAGGTTGCCGAACCCAAAGCCGATGAGGTCTTGGTGGAAATGAAGGCCGCTGGCCTCTGTCATACGGATTGGAGTTCCCTGTCCTGGAAGCGGCCGCTAGTCTTGGGCCACGAAGGGGCTGGTGTGGTCAAGGCAGTGGGCGCATCGATCCGTCACGTTGCACCGGGCGATTCGGTCCTGCTGAACTGGGCCATTCCTTGCTATGGTTGTTTTCAATGTCTGCGCGGAAACCATTCCCTGTGCGAGGTAAGCCGGCCCGCCACGGCTTTCGAGCGTACCGCCGGACAGGCCCATCTGGAGGGGATCCTCCATCGCGGCCAGCCGGTAGATCGCTCGTTCAATCTGGGAACGCTTTCCGGCCTAGCGCTCGTTCGTGGAGCCGCCGTCACGCCCATCGACCGGAATATTCCGATGTCTTCCGCCTGTATTGTGGGGTGTGGCGTCATGACTGGTTATGGCTCGGTGGTCAACACCGCGCGCGTGCAGCCGGGAACATCAGTCGTCGTCCTAGGCGTGGGCGGAGTTGGATTGAATGCTGTTCAGGGAGCGCGCATCGCCGGGGCTAGCCAGATCATCGCCGTGGCCAGGAAAGCGCATCGCTTGGAAACTGCGAAACAATTTGGCGCTACTCATACCATCCAAGTCCAGCCTCACGACGAGGAGTTGCTTCAGGCTGCCGCCGAGGCCCGGGCATTAACGGGCGGGCGTGGCGCCGATTATTGCTTCGAGAGCACAGGCAATCCCAAATTGGGAGCGGCGCCGCTCGCCTTTGTCCGCAACGGCGGAATGGCGGTTCAGATGAGCGGGATTGAACAGCGCATCAGCTTCGACATGCAGCTTTTTGAGTGGGATAAAGTCTACATCAACCCTCTCTATGGAAAATGCACGCCGGGAATCGATTTTCCGCGCATCTTCGACCTTTATCGCCAAGGCAAGCTACTCCTCGACGACTTGGTAACGCGCACCTATCCGCTCGATTCTTTAGGTCAGGCTTTCGACGACATGCTCCAAGGCAAGAATTGCAAGGGCGTCGTTGTTTTTTGAGGCTGGCGATGGATTCCTATTTCCGAACGCTGGAAGTTTCTGATCCCCGTTTTGAATTCGACGGGCTTCGTTTTATTACGGTCAAGAGTCGCGCCTTGCAAAATCGTGCCGACTTGACCCTATTTGTTCCCGAAACCACTCGTTCGGCCCGGAGCCTCCCCCTGGTGATCTTACTTCACGGTGTTTACGGAAGTCATTGGGCGTGGGCGCTTAAAGGAGGCGCGCATCGCACCGCGCGACGTCTCATGGACAGCGGCCTCATTCCCCCCATGGTTCTCGCAATGCCTTCCGACGGATTATGGGGAGACGGCAGCGGTTACCTGCCGCGACCGGAGGGAAACTTTGAACAATGGATCGCGGATGAAATTCCCCGCGTCCTCGCGGAATCGACCGAAATGGTCGACTCCGCATCGCCGCGATTTATCTGCGGACTATCCATGGGTGGTTTTGGGGCCTTGCGGCTCGGCGCTAAATTCGGCCCACTGTTCCAAGGCATTTCCGCGCATTCTTCCATCACTCATTTGGAACAAATGCGCACCTTCGCTGAAGAATCATGGGATCTTGCTTCCTATGTCGAAGAGGACATATCGATCATCCGGACCATGCTAAAACATCGCGGGAATCTTCCATCTTTGCGCTTCGACTGCGGCGTCGATGATCCCTTAATCGAGCCCAATCGTGCTCTCCATCGGGACATGGAGCAAAGCGGCATACCTCACCAGTACAAAGAGTTTCCCGGCGCCCATAATTGGCTCTATTGGGAAAATCATCTGGAAGATTCCTTGCGCTTCTTCGCGACTATCCTCGGCGAGAAACATTCGCAGTAGTCGCTAAACGGGAGGGACACCTGAGAATTTTCGTTGGTTCAAATGCCTCCAAAAATTGATTTTGCGCCACTTGCCACAGGTCGAGAACCACCTTCCCGATATAGAGGGCGTCATGAGCCGCAAAATCAAAGGATAGTTGAAGTTCGGTGTTAGCAAATTTGTACCGTTGGAATACCCAGGAGCTTTCCAAGCTTATGGATGCGAGAAGCGAGCCGTCCTATTCCGATGGCACAATGATGCGCAGGCCCCTCGCTGTTCCAGCTTTCCACAAACTTACGCGCTCCGATCGAGAAACGATAGCGACTATTAGTGTTGCCTATTTCAAGGATCGGACCGGGCACGGATTCGGCTTCGGCGACCAGTAATTTGATGCCATCGTCCGATTCAACAACGGAAAGCAAGGTGACGGGACCGTATTTCACTGTCATCTCAACAGAGAGGCCTCGGCCGACCTTTCCATGATAGACCTCGAGAGGACGCACCTTCGTCCTACCTTCTGCGATCGCAATATGTCCCGGCCCATCGTGCCCCATTAGGACGATATCATCACGAAAATCGATGGCGTAATATTCGGTGAAGGATCCTCCGGCGCCGAAGGTGTCCAGGATTTTCATGGCCTGGACATTTTTAATCTCATACTCGCCAGCCACGGGTACGCCTCGTGCCGTCAAAAGGGAATTTCCCAAGATGACTGAACTGAGGACGTTCTCGTTCTCCTCAATTCCAGTACCAAGATGGTAGTAGGCCATCGAGCCAAGACGATGCCGCTCCACCAGGCCGTCGAGCGCCAAGGAAGTCCGCGCGGCTCTTTCCAATTCAGTTGGGAGGCACTCGGACTGAACGTCGAAGGTCTCGCGGAAAACATCCATTCGTGCAGAAGCTTCCGCAGCAGTAACCTCACGCCGCAAGGCAGAAACTTCTTCCACTTCAAGGATCTCTACGGAGCCACCAAATGTCCCGATCTGCCGTGTTATGTCCGTATAGATATCGAGCATGCCGCTGTAATAGTGTCCCATCAGACCAAGGCGATTATGAGCCATGACGTGTGCGACATGGGCGGCGGCGAGCCACTCGGCGACTTCATGCCAGCATGGGTCCTCTTCATGAAGAGTGCCGGTGACTTGCGCAAATGAAATGCCACATCGGCGGAACACATTGGCCAATTCAGGAATCGTGCAAGCGGCGCAGAATGCCAGCCAATCACCGGTCATCTTCGTCCGATCACCTAGTCTATTGAATGTGGCATAGTCTATGGCGGCATCTGGCTGGAGATTCAGGATGATGACTGGAACTTGAGATCTCTGTACGACCGGAAGTACCGTAGCCGACAGCGCGTAGGTCGTGACATGAAGGAAAATAATATCCACGTCTTCGCGCCGGAATTGATGACCTGCGGCGACGGCTTTCTCCGAGTTGTCGATCATGCCAAGATTCACCACCTCCGCGCCGTGACTTCGCAAGTGTCCCTCGGAGATTTGAAGATAGGAAGTAAGACGCTCCCGGAGACCTTCAAATTGCGACCAATAAGCCTCAAGTCCGATACCAAAAAGCCCAACACGCAGGGGGATAGCACTCATCTCTGCAGAGTGGAGGCGGCATGATTTCTTGAAAATAGAAGAATCGCGCATATGATACGGATTTCGCGCAAACTGCATGGAAAACTATTTTCGCTATTTTCCAGGCCGCACCTCCGACGGAATTCACCTATCGGGCTGTGGATTCACCAGAATTCCTCCTTCCTCATCATACCCTCTTGCCGGTCATCCCAAGGCGCACGCCTTTGCGTGGAGAAATGGACGAATTTTGAAACAATGGCAACTCGTGGCCATTACTGAAGGGGAAGGAGAGTTTGATTCTTCCTTTACAGGGCTTCGGTCTCTGGTGGAAGGCACATGGTTTGTACTTAAGCCTAATTGCTGGCATAGGTATCGTCCGTCCCAGTCAAAAGGCTGGATTGAGCATTGGCTGGAACTTGACGGGGCAATCGATTCTAGTGATGTCGAGGACCTCATGCTCAATTTGGGAGAGAGGCCTGAGCTAATCTCGCTTTTTATGCGCCTGCATTCTCTCGCGAGATCATTCGCTCCGCCCAAAATCCTGGATAGCCTCGCCATTCACCTATTTTATTCCGCACTGGCCGTAACTCCGCGGAAACTAGAAGATCCCAGTTATAATCTGGTTTGCGCGGCACAGCGCTTACTGCTCGAAAATTTGGGAACCCAATGGCGGATCGAGTATGTTGCTCGCAAACTCGGAATTCATCCTGCTACGTTGCGCCGGGCTTTTGACAACCACCTTGGAATAAGCCCCAAGCGCTACCTTGATGAATTGCGTCTCCTTCGCGCCAGGGATCTAATTTTTGATGGAACTTATACCCTGGCCGCGATCGCGGATGAACTAGGCTTTGATTCTCCCTATCATTTTTCAAATCGGTTCAAACAACGTTTCGGGCTAGCTCCCACGGCGTGGCGAAAAGGAGTTTGCTCCAGAAGGACGGCTTGTCCGAAGACCAATAATCTATTAAGAACTGAAAATTGTTGAATGTACAAGTGAACCCCTAACCTCACCCTCGTTCTGGACCAACTTGGGGGGCTCGATCAACCTTGACTTAAACATAGCTGGGTAAGTCGCTGCCATAACCGACGTTCGATCCGGGTGTTGAGAGTGAAAGAGTCTTCCACAACATCCCTGGTTAACCGGACAGCGGCACGAGGCGGGCAAGTCGTTTGGCTGTTTAGGTTTGATGTGGGCGAGCTTGGTGTCCTTCAATGGTCGTGTGTTCGTAGCCGAGAAGCTTTTTTCAGCGCTCATTCTTTTTTGGCAACTCGGGTGCTATGGTTGGCTTGTGGAGTTCACTTCTGGATCGGGAATAGAAAACGCGGGGGATGCTCACCCATAGTTTTCGGCGCACTCTCCGCAACGCGGAGAGTGCCTTCACCCATCGAGTACGGTGCTGCGGCGGCCGCAGCACCGTACTCGATGGGGGGGTGTGCGCGAGGGAAGGCCAGAGCAAGCTCGCCCCGGCTGCCGGGGCGAGCTTGCTCTGGCCGTACGTCTTGTCAAGATTATTGCGCTGACAAGGCTCATTTTAAGCTCGTGCTTGTCGCAAAAACTGACTAGTTTTTGCGACAAGATGGGCAAGCAAGATTCATCGCAATCACTTGACGAGGCCATACTAAAGTCGATTCGAGCAACTACGAGTGCTTCTACGTTTTCCGCAAAGGACTTTTCCCGGCTGGGAAACCTCGGAGCAGTACGGAAGTCGCTGGAACGCTTAAGCAATAGAAACCTTCTCCGGAGGGTGCACCGTGGCTTTTATGACCGCCCCGTCCCCATCCCTTGATTGGCCAAACTGCTCCCGATCCAATGGATCTCATGCGACGAATGATGAAAGATAGTTCGGCACATTGGCAGGTATCAGGAGCCTACGCCGCCAATCTGCTGCACCTCTCAGAGCAGGTGCCATCGAAGATTGTCATTTTGACAGATGGTGTCCCCCGCAAAATTCAATTGGAGAATCTGACAATCCATTTCCGCCGCGTTGCACCGCGGAATCTGTTGGGATCAGGCAAGACAGCGGGATTAGTGTTTCAGGCTTTGCGCTATATGGGGCCAGAAGGAATTACGCCGGAGGTAGTCACCCGCCTTCAAACTCATCTCACTCCGCAAGATAAATCCGATCTGGATTCCATTGCATTCAGCACCCCCGCATGGATGCGTCCAATCCTTCGGGAAATTGCCAATCCTTCTAAGTCATGAATCCGATTCTTAAACTCACGCCGACTCAGCGGGCTGAACTTTATCAAGCCGCTTCTCAAAAATTGGGCATCGGCGAAATTATCATGGAAAAGGATTTTTGGGTGTGCTGGACACTCCAACAACTGTTTTCTCTTCCGGGCATTGCCGGCCATTTGATTTTCAAAGGAGGCACCTCGCTTTCGAAGGCCTGGGGGGCGATCAGCCGTTTTTCCGAGGATATCGATGTATCATTCTTTTTCCGCAAGGCCGGCCAAGCGGCCTCGGCCATGACGGGGGAGATTGCCGCAATCGATCACCGTCGATAACGGCACCGAGTTCTATAGCAAGGCGATGGACGCCTGGGCCTATGAAAACCAAGTGAAGCTCGACTTCATCCGACCGGGCAAGCCCGTGGAGAACGGGTTCATCGAGAGCTTTAACGGCAGGTTGCGGGACGAATGCCTTAACACCCACCTCTTCTTCTCATTGGAGGATGCGCGGGAAAAACTTGAAACGTGGCGGCAGGACTACAACACTTGCCGACCGCACGGCTCTTTGGCGAATCTGCCTCCGGCAGAGTTCGCTCAAAGAGCCAGACAAAGACAGAAAAACAACGAAACAACCGGACTCCTCCTAGACCAAAACTAACACTCCCCCTGGCTCAACTATCGGGAGCACGTCAGAGTGCCTCCAGTTCATGCACCGGTGACTGAGCCTCCGTAGGTAGTTGATGCTGCATCTGCAAGATATCCAGATTCAGGATCATCGCAGCCAGGATGTTATTAAAATCATGCGCCACGCCACCCGCAAGCTGCCCAATGAGCTCCAATTTTTGTGTTTGAAATAGTTGCGCTTCGATCTTTTTGCGTTCGGTGATGTCCCGAAAGGCCCATATCCTTCCGTAATGAACTCCGTCTTTCCCGAGAACCGGAGATGAGTATCGGTCCAAAATCGTGCCGTCCTTAAGTTCCATTTCTTCTCGGCTGACTTCATCCGAATGGGAGTAGAGATAGGCAACTTTCCCGGCGAATGGATCGGGATTGTTGACCATGCTCAAGCACCATTGGAGCCGGTCTCATCATTTGCTTCATCGGCGATAGGTTGAGGAATCTTCCATAGGTCGATCATCCGTTGATTCTGCAGGATCTTCTTTCCATTCCCATAGACAACCAGCATTCCATCAATGGAAGAATGAACCTGTGCCTCGAGAAATGCCGTTTTACCACGCAACTCGTTTCCGGTCCTTTTGTGTTCGACGATCTCGGTCTGGAGGTCCTCGTTGGCCCGGCACAAATCACGCGTGCGTTTTGCAACGATATCCTCCAAATCCTCCATTTTTCGCTTGGATAGTTGGCTCAACCACCATTTCTCGGTAATTTGTCTGTCCCCGATCCTCAGGCCATCAGGGCTGTAGACCTCATTTTGGAAATCGAAAAGCACGACGGACAGGTCGCCTCCCAACTTGCCGACAAGGTGAAGAAACAATTTCTGCAAAAGAGCGCGTTCGATTTCGACTCCACGGAAATCCGCCGGCTGAAAGGTCTTATCCGGCGTGAAGAAGCCCGCGCGGCCTGCCATGTTTGCGGATTGAAAGCCGAGTCCATCCGCTTCCTCGATCTCCCTTTTTACGAAGAAGGTCATTATCGCCAGTTTCATCCCAGCGAGAGTGATGTCACTGCCATAGCCAGCGTTTTAGAGCAGATCAAGCCGCATCAAATCTTTGCCACGGGCAGCCTCGCCGAGCCTTCATCGGTCCAAGGAATCAGTTTCCATCTTCTTGTCCAAGCGGTATCTCGGCTCCAGTCCCAGTCGTGGCTAAAAGATTGCTATTTCTGGCTCTACCGCGGATCAGATACTGAATGGCAAAGTTGGGAAATTGAAATGGCCGTTCCCCTCAGTCCGGGAGAACTGGCCAATAAAATCCAAGGCATTTATCAACACCAGTCCCAACGCAGTCAAACTCCCATCGGTTCCGACAGCCATCGTGAGACATGGCAGCTGGCTGAGGTCTTGAATGGTTCTACGGCGGATCTTTATAACAGATTGGGACTGGCCGAGTATGCCGCTATTGAAGCGTTCAAGTGCTGGAAGCCCTAGGTTTTAGAATTTCCATGCTCATTGACTCTCCCAAGCTAAAGCACGTCCCGCCACTTGACCGTCACTTCATGCCGGCAGCGCTTTGGAACCGCAGCTATGAGCAGCTTGTTGCCCTTGACCCAAAGCCTACGACTCTGAAGCTCGGGTTGGAGAGAAGCGAGCGAGATGTTTCCGTTTTCACAACGCAACTGCTTTCTCGCAGTTACGCAAACGACCTGCTAACTACCCGATATCTCGAGAGATTGTGTAAATTTCTTCTTTGGCAAAAGGGCGTACGCCGGGTCTATGTCACGGAGACAGCCGATTGGGCACGGACACTTAAGGCCTCTTATTCGGCAACGGGCGAAAGGCGCTTCGATGCGAATTTCATGGGCGAGAAAGCCTACGGAACAACCTTTGCCGTCATCGAGGTCGCTCCCAGCGACATGCCTCAAGCCACAGAGGAAAAAGTCTTGCTCGGAAGGCGATGGAGGGGTTGTCGAATAGGGTTCGACTTGGGCGGCAGTGCTCGTAAATGCGCAGCCTTGATCGATGGAGCTGTTGTCTTTTCCGAGGAAGTTCCCTGGGATCCCTATTTTCAAACATCTGTTGATTACCATTACCAGGGCATCCAGGATTCTCTTCAACGCGCCGCCAGTTATCTGCCCAGAGTAGATGCCATCGGTGGCAGCGCGGCTGGTGTCTATGTCAATAACGAGGTCAGAGTTGCTTCCCTTTTTCGAGGCATACCTCAAGCGGAGTTTGAAATTTCAGTCCGCCCTTTATTCAAGCGCCTGCAAAAGGACTGGCAAGGAATACCTTTTGACGTTATCAATGACGGGGAAATGACCGCGTTGGCAGGGGCCATTAGGCTGAACGAAAATTCGGTGCTAGGAATCTCCCTCGGCACCAGTCAGGCGGCGGGCTTTGTGAATCGACAAGGGAAAATTACCTCTTGGCTGAATGAACTCGCTTTCGCGCCAATCGATTATTCCAGTCGCGCTCACATTGATGAATGGTCGAAGGACCAAGGCTGCGGAGTTCAATATCTCTCCCAGCAGGCAGTAGCGCGCCTTGCGCCGAAAACCGGGATTGTTTTTCCGGAAGAAGTGCCGTTGCGACAACGCGTGGCCGCCGTGCAGCAATTAATGCAGGCCGGCGACGAACGAGCGCGGTCGATTTATGCCACTATCGGCACCTACCTGGGTTACTCACTCGCGCATTACCACAGATTTTATCAGTTCAAGAATTTGCTGCTGATGGGAGAAGTGCTACTCGAAAAGGCCAACCAGGTATTAGCCGATGAATTCCCGGAAATCAGCCGAGCTATCCGTATTGTCATCCCCGAGGAGAAGCTGAAACGTCTCGGCCAGGCAATCGCCGCCGCTAGTTTACCTCTTCACTATCCCATTCCCTAAATGAAATTTCACTCCCCCAACGCCGATTTGTACATTCCTGATGGAACCGCTCCCGCCGTAGCTCTATCCCGGACAACGCACCTTTGTGTGGCCGCCCACCACGACGATACGGAGATTTTCGCCTATTGCGGTATTGTGGCATGTTATCGGTAAACCTCCCTTTGGTTCACGAGCGTTATCGTCACGGATGGCGGAAGCAACCCTCACACCGGTCTTTACAGCGCCAACAGCAACGAGCAAATGAAGGCGGTTCGCCGGGAGGAGCAGCGCAAAGCTGCCCACATCGGCAAATATGCAGCCCAGATTCAACTTCCGCACTCAAGCAAAGCCGTGAAATATCTAGAAAATAGCGCCGTCGAGCGCGATTTGAAGCAGGTGTTGCTGGCCACCCAGCCGGAAACCGTCTACCTGCACAATCCCGCTGATAAACATGATACTCATATTGCCGTCTTCACCCGCTGCCTGAAAGCACTTCGTTCCCTTTCCAAGGACCGTCGCCCCAAGAAGGTTTATGGTGGAGAGGTGTGGAGAAACCTGGATTGGCTTCAGGATGATGACAAATAGATGCTGGATGTGAGTCATCACGCTAACCTCGCAGCCGCCCTTCTCGGAGTGTTTGATTCTCAGATCAGTGGCGGCAAGAGGTACGATCTTGCCACTGCAGGGCGTCGGCTCGCAAATGCAACCTACTTCGATGCGCGCTCGGCGGACAAATGTACCGCCATCGATTGGGCCGTGGATCTGACACCCCCAATCGAAGACGAGCAGCTTTCTGTCGTTAACTAGAGCCAGTCCCATAAGCGATTTCTCGTGAAGGAGGCAGGGGATTTTTTCGCGACCGGCGGCACAGCGGGATGATTCGAGAGTATTGGGATGGCCCCGCCGCCCGATTTCGTGGCTTTTTGGGGTATCGTGAAGACGCCTCTTCTGTAAAAAGAGCGCAAACCACCGGCCCGGTCGCTAAGCGGCCTGGGCCAGGCAATGGCTGGCGCGGGGGCGGCGGGCGAGCATCCACAGGCCATGGACGAAGACGGCCATGGTGAGCATGAGAGTTCGCGATGCGCAAAGCCTTTGCTGCGCAGGGGCGACCCGAGGAACTCGCGTTTGAAGATGGCGATGCGTGATCCGGTTTGGACGCGGCGTTTTTGCCAGGCCGCGAACTCGGGGTCGGCAAACCGGCGTTTCATTTCCCGCGGTCGGTGACGATGCCCTTCACCCGATCCGGGAACACGTCCTGCATCCGCGACAGGCTCGGTTCGACCTGGTGGCAATCGGCCCGGGACTGTTCGCGGATGAGGCACCAGTCGATGATAACGCCGTCGTCGGCTTCGCCTAACACCAAGGTGTTGCCGAACTCGACTTCGGCCCCGGCGTTGTGGCAAGCAAAGAGATTGAAATGTCCGCCGTCGCCCTCTTCGACCGCGCTGATTCCGGCGGTTGTGCAACCGCTATAAAAAGTATGTTCGACCGCGTTGGCGTCTTCAATCGACACGCCGACCGGGGAGACGGAGAAAGTGCAGGAATACCACTCCGTTCCATCCGTCTGAAAATGGTTATAACCGATACGCACGATTTTACTCGTGCAATTCTGAAAGTAACATCTTATAACGGCATTTGAACTGGTTACCTGTCCACCGAAAGTGGCATCATAATCGAGACAGATCGCGGCGGTTCCACCCCCGTCAAAAGCGATGCTCTCCAGGCTGCCATTGCGGCAGCCATTAATTTCGAAGTCAGTTCCGCCTGAAGCGCCTTTCCAAAATAGATAGCTTGTCGGTTGAAATCCCGTGCTCGGACCGCCGCCGGCGCCTTTAATTCGCCGACTGTCGGATTGGGAAAGTGTCAGTGTCGCAGCAATTATGTATATTCCGGCCGGTAAAAAGCCCGGCAGCTTCCGCGTGGTGCTGGCGGTCAGCCACGCCTGAAGGGCGACCGTATCGTCGGTTGTTCCATTCCCTGTGGCGCCATAGGCTTTCGCATCCAGCTAGGGGCCACCATTGAAAATCACCGAGGCGTTAAAAGTGTTGGCGTCGGTGAAAGTCTGGTCGGCATTTAGGTCGGCGGATTCATGGTCTGAGCTTTGGCCTCGGGCGTCGAACCGAAATAGGCCGCCCCCCACGGTCCGGGGGTGTGGACGCGATCTTTGTGACGATTCTTTAGTTCTTCTCTGCAAATCGGGCGTTAAATTCATGCGCTCCGGGGGGCTGTTTACTAGAGCCGGAAGGCTGGGCTACCAACTGCGAGTTAGTTCCACAGAGAATAAAAAGAGGCGGAGAGAAAATAGAGCATGTTTTAGAAAGAATTGATTATGATAAGTATCTTCTAATCAATTTTCTTGTCTTTCCATTCAGGGCATGGCATTTGTGGGACAGGATCTAGGCTAACAATATCTTACTTTTTTATCAGATAGGAAATAAGAAAGAAGCGAAGAT
>JAMFSY010000056.1 GCA_026225555.1 Methylacidiphilales bacterium | reverse complement strand
GCCACGAAAGCGAGATGTTCAAGATCTCCAAGGGCATGCTCGCGACGCCCGATACGACCATGGGCGACTTCATCCTCGCCGAGCAGGCTGCGGAGCGGCTGAGGGACGGCTTCGCCGAATATTTCCAGCGCTATGACGCGCTTCTTTGCCCTGTGCTGCCTATTCCTGCACACGCACATGGGTTGTCGGAAATCGTCATCAACGGGCAGTCAGTGTCCGCCGTGCAGATCCAGGGCGCCACAGTGCCGTTCAATGTGACCGGACTTCCAGGGTTGTCGATCAGGTTTGGCACGAGCCGGGACGGTCTGCCGATCGGCGTGCAGCTGGTATCGAGCTGGATGGCTGAGTCTACGATTCTGCATCTGGCTTCGCTGCTTGAGGCGGAGAGCCCGGTTCGCAACCTTCACCCGGACATTTAAGCCGGGAAGAAGCGAAGTCATGGCAAGCGCTGCACCCCGGAGGAGTTCTGCCCTTGGGTGCACACTTGCTGGGGTCTGTTGAAGCGATTCGACAACATGTAGGAGATCGGATATGAACATTTCTATCGTCGGTGTCACAGGAGGCGTTGGCAGCCGCGTGGCCCAGCGTCTCCGCGCCAGGGGGCATTCGGTCACCGGCATCGTGCGGCGCCCGGACCAGGCCCAGGAACTCGCCCGGCAGGGAGCCACCGCGAAGATCGCAGATGTTGCTGTGGATCCGGTTGAGACCATGGCTGAGAGCATCAAGGGCAGCGACATAATCCTGTTTACCGCTGGAGCAGGAGGGCAAGATGGGCACGAGGCCACGACAGCCGTCGACGGCAACGGTCCATCAAAAGTAGCGGCAGCCGCGAAGGTCGCCGGAGTGAGCCGCTTCTATCTAGTCTCCGTGTTTCCAGAGGCATGGCGGGAGAAACGCATGGACGACGACTTCGAGCATTACATGGTGGAAAAGAAGAAGGCCGAGAGCCAACTCGTTCTTACCGATCTCGACTGGGTGATCCTTCGGCCATCCGCGTTGACGGACGAGCCGGGTGCGGGAACGGTCGATCTCGGGCTGGCAAAAATTCATCGGGAGATCCGACGAGATGACGTCGCGGAAACGCTCATAACGCTGATGGAGAATCCCGGCATCACCAGGGTCATCTTGGAAGCCACTGGCGGATTCACGCCGATAGATGAGGCTGTCGCGGCATTGATAACCTAGTCGAGCACCCATGCCCAGCGGAGCGCGCATGGTGTATTCGACGGACGTGGTCCCGGCGGAGCACCGAGTCAGAGCAGCCTCGTTCCGCGAGTTGTCGGTGATCGACCGAACGCCGAAGAGCGAACGTCGGCCCGGAGAACCAAGATTGGAAAGGAGTGGCAATGGGAATCGCAATACGCCTAAAGCAGACCGGTGGCCCGGATGTTCTAAATGTCGAGAGCATCGCGGAGGCTCAGCCCGGTCCCGGTGAGGTATGGATCGAACAGGACGCGATTGGCGTCAATTATCTTGACGTGACCCAACGAAGCGGGGTCGTCCCGATCCCGCTTCCAAGTGGCTTAGGTCTTGAGGCTGCTGGTCGTGTGATCGCCATCGGACCCGACGTCGCGAACGTCGCGGTCGGCGAACGCGTCGCTTACATTCTCGGACCAATCGGCAGCTACGCCAGCGGTCGTCGGTACCCAGCCGAACGTCTGGTTCGCCTGCCCGACGAGCTGAGCGCCGAGGATGCCGCGACGGTGCTGTTCAAGGGCATTACCGCCCACTATCTGCTGCACAGCACCTACGCTGTTGGTCCTGGCACTGTCGTGCTGCTCTACGGGGCAGCCGGTGCCCTGGGTCAGATCATGGTCCCCTGGGCAAAGTCGCTGGGCGCCTTCGTCATCGGCGTGGTCTCGAAGGAGCCCAGTGTAGAGCGTGCCCAGGCCGCGGGCTGCGATGGCGTCCTCGTCTGGGGGGCCTGCGATCTTCCGGCGGAGGTCGCCAGGCTCACGGACGGGCAGAAGGCGCATGTGGTCTACGACGGTATCGGCAGGCTCACCTTCGCGGCTTCGCTCGAATGCCTGCGCCCACGCGGCCTGATGGTTTCGACTGGTGCATCCAGCGGAGCACCTGATCCCATTGCGGTCGGTACGCTGAACGCGAAGGGCTCGCTGTTCCTGACACGACCCGGGCTTGGGGCGCATGCCACCGAACTCGGCGAGTATTACCAGCGCGCCGATGCGGTGTTCGGCGCCGTGATCGCGGGCGTCATCAAGCCCGCGCCCTGGAACGTCTTTTCCCTCTCCGATGCGGCGAAGGCGCATGCTGCGCTGGAGGGCGGCCAGTCGGCCGGAGCGATTCTGCTCAAGCCGTGATGGGCGCATCCGTCGACGTTGCCATTTCGGCTGGCCGCAGCGTCGTCGACCTGCTCAAGGCAAGCGCAGTGGACCGTGGGCAGATCGATGGCGGCGTTCGATAGGAGCGCTTTTTATGTTGCAGAAGACCTGCCTGTACAGCTCGGGAGCGAAGTAGTTGCAGCGAACGTCGATCTTGACAGCGATTGTGAGCGCTGTTTTCGCACTGCTGAAGCAGAACCGGGTTTTTGAATAAGGCAAAACCGATCGGCTACAAAGTTCTCATGGAGAGAGCATGAAAACTTCGTCGCGAACTCAAACCAAGAGATGGTCGAGATGCTGCTCGACCGGCTACGATGACATCTTGACTCCAAAGCTGACTACTACTGAAGTGGGAGAACGTCGACCTCGATCTTCATCGGCGCAAGCGTGGCATTTTCGATTTCTCGATAGAGCTACGCTAAACGCGCATCAGGGGACTTCCTGGCGTTCCCACTCAAAGTTTCTTTGCAATGTCGAACACTTCTGAAGGCTCAGGACGATAGCGATAATCCGGGTCTGCCTTCGCATCGCGGATAACACCGCTGCCGTCGATGACGAAACGGGCTGGGATCGGGAGTTGCCAGCTACTCGCCTCATTCACAGCCTGAATGTCCAACTTGAATACGTTGCTGTACACGTTCTTCAGGTCCTCAGGGAACGTGTAGACCAACCCAAAGGCCTTGCCGATCTCGTTATCTTTGTCCACGAGCAAATTGAATTTCAGCTTCTCGGCCGTCGCCTGCTGTCGAGCTTTCTCAAGGCTTTGCGGAGAAAGCACGACGAGCTCGATGCCAGCCTGCTGAAACTGGTCATACTCTTCGTTAAGAGCGCGTACTTCCGCCGCACAAAAAGGACACCAGCTACCGCGCGTGAAGCTTACGACGAGTGGACCGTGCTTGATCAAGTCAACAGACGATACGTCCTCGCCGTGCTGGTTCTTCAGCGTGAATGCCGGCGCTTTCGCGCCAGGTTTGAGGATCTGGTCAACCGCTCCGTTTTTGCGGAGGGATTCGATATGACTTTCCATTATGGCGCTGGCGCCGTCCGGAATAATTTTCGCGAACTTGTCCCGTAGTTCGGCAAGCGTTCGTTCGAGTTGCATAAACAATCTCCCTTGTGACTTTGTGCTGGCGCGCGACGCGCTAATTGGTCTGCGCAAGCATCGTCCGATTACACAGCAGTAAGACCATCACCGGGACGTCGTGGATCTTCTCTGTCAATGGCGTTCATCAAAGAACTGGGGCAGCGCTCGTTCGAGACCACCGATGGAGGCAAGAGCCTATCGAGATTCGCGATTCCAACGGCATTTGTCTCACAACGAAGCGCCGCCCCCCAGGCCTTACTTCTCGGCGACCACCTGAAGCCGATGAACCTTAACCTCGGAAAACAGCCTCTCCGCATTCGCCGCAAGTTCCTGTCCAGCCTCGCCGT
>JAMFSY010000055.1 GCA_026225555.1 Methylacidiphilales bacterium | reverse complement strand
GCCCGCGATCTCATGTTTCTGGAAAGCGCCTTCCAAAAGCTGCTGATGAACTTTACCTGGTGGGTGAACCGCAAGGACGCGGAAGGCCGCAATCTCTTTTCCGGCGGCTTTCTCGGGCTCGATAATGTCGGTGTCTTCGACCGATCGAAATCACTCGGGGACGGGAATTTTCTCGAGCAGGCCGACGGCACGGCATGGATGGCCAGCTACTGCCTGACCATGCTGGCCATCGCGCTCGAGTTGGCGCAGAACGATGCCGTTTACGAGGACATCGCCTCTAAGTTCTTTGAGCATTTCGTCACGATCACGAAGGCGATCAACAGCTCCTGTGAAGGCAGCCGGGGTGGTCTTTGGGATGAGGAGGACGGCTTTTACTACGACCGCATCTCCGTCCGCGACGGCAACGATGTCCCGCTCAAGATCCGCTCCATCGTGGGTCTGATGCCGCTGATCGCCGTGGCGGTCGCGCCGAGCGAAGTGGCGGGCCGCCTGCCCAACTTCATGAAGCGGGTGAACTGGTTCCTGCGCAATCGCCCGGAACTCGGCGCGCATATCTCGGAAATCTACGAACCCGATTCGGGCTCGGCGACGACCCGGATGCTGGCGGTGCCTTCGCGCGACCAGCTCGTGCGCATCCTCAAATACATGCTGGATGAGAATGAATTCCTTTCCCCCTATGGCATCCGGTCCGTCTCCCGGTTCCACAAGGACCATCCCTACACCATCCAATGGAACTCGGAAAATCTGTGCGTCGAATACACGCCGGGCGACAGCAACACGAATTTGTTCGGTGGCAATTCCAACTGGCGCGGCCCGATCTGGTTTCCGATCAATTACCTGCTGGTCGAAGCGCTCGAACGCTACCATCACTTTTACGGAACGGGACTCAAGGTCGAGTGCCCGACCGGTTCGGGGAACATGATGGATCTCGACCAGGTGGCGAAGGAAATCAAGCGGCGGCTGGCAGCCATTTTCCTGCCGGGCAAGGACGGCGTCCGTCCCTATGCGCAATCATTGGGGCCTTACGCCAATGATCCGCTCTGGCGCGATCACCTGCTCTTCAACGAATATTTCCACGGCGACAACGGGCGGGGAATCGGAGCGGACCACCAAACGGGCTGGACCTCGTTGATTGCCGATTGCCTGCGCGGCCTGGCCGTAGGCGATTAGCTTCGCGATTGGAGACAGACTGATTTCTAATTGGATTTAAAATTTAAACGGTCGATGGTGTAGACATGAACTCTGCGTTCGGAGATCCCGCTTTTTGGCACCGGATTCAGTTTGCCTTCACCATCACGTATCATTATCTCTTTCCCCAGCTCACCATGGGGCTGGCCTGGTTCCTGGTTTATTGGAAATGGAAGGCGCTCCGAACCGGCGACGAGCGTTACAACCGGGCGGTTCGATTTTGGGCCAAGATATTCGGCCTTAACTTCGCGGTCGGCGTGGTCACGGGGATTCCGATGGAATTCCAGTTCGGGACGAACTGGGCGTCCTTCTCTCGCTATTCCGGAGGCGTGATTGGCCAGACGCTGGCGATGGAGGGCATGTTCGCCTTTTTCCTGGAGAGCGCATTCATCGGGGCGCTGGTCTGGGGTGAGAAGCAATTAGGCCCGTTCAAGCACTTCCTGGTGGCGCTCGGTGTGGCCGTGGGGAGCTGGGCGTCCGGCTATTTTATCCTGGTGACCAATTCCTTCATGCAATACCCGGTGGGCTATGAAATCACCCCGGAGGGGAACCTGGGGCTGACCAATATCAGTGAATATCTGCTGAACCCGTGGGCCGTCGTTCAATTCGCTCACAATCAATCCGCCGCCGTGGTCACCGGTTCTTTTGCCATTGCGGCCCTGGGCGCTTTTTATACCTTGCGGAGAACTCACCTGGAACAGGCGAGCCTCTACCTGAGATCGGGAACTCTCGTCGGATTGATCGCTTCGCTCCTGGTCGCTTTTCCCACGGGCGATCAGCAGGCCAAAATGGTCGCGCATCATCAGCCGGTGACGCTGGCCGCCATGGAGGGCCGATTTCACGGGGGCAACATGGCGGACATCAGCGTCCTGGGTGAGCCGGACGTTAAGGCGCAAAAACTCGATAATCCCATCGAGATTCCGGGTGGCCTGAGCTTCCTCGCCAACGGCACCTTCGAGAGCAGCGTACATGGTCTGGACGAATATTCGCAGGACCTATGGCCCGATAATATCGAGTTGCTCTACTACTCCTTTCACCTCATGGTCACGTTGGGAACGATCTTTATCGTGTTGATGGGGCTGGCGACCTTGCAGCGATTCCGGGGACAACTCGAGACCAGCCGGTGGCTGCTCTGGCCATTGATGCTCGCATTTCCCTTTCCCTACATCGCAAACACGCTCGGATGGATGACCACGGAATTAGGTCGGCAGCCGTGGCTCATCTACGGGCTCTTCCGCACGAAGGATGGTTACAGCCATACGGTCAGCGCGGGCGACGCCATCTTTACGATTCTCGGATTCATCGGCCTCTACTTCGTCTTGGGGCTCTTGTTTCTTTATCTGACGGGACGGGAAATTTATCACGGACCGGAAGGGGAACATGATCATGGTTGAAATCTGGTATGGTATTCTGGCGTTCATGCTCACGACTTACGTCGTGCTGGATGGGCGTAATTTCGGGGCCGGTATCCTTCATCTCTTCGTGGCCCGGACACCGGCGGAACGACGGCAGGTCATTGCCGCCGTTGGCCCGCTTCTCTCCTGGCATGAGGTCTGGCTCGTGGCATCGGGAGGAGTTATGTTTGTCGCTTTTCCCCGGCTGCTGGCGTCGGGCTTCTCGGGATACTATCTCGCGCTCTTTCTCGTCCTGTGGTGTCTTTTGCTGCGCGGCATTTCCCTGGAAGTGGGCGGCCACCTCAACGACCGGATGTGGCAATCTCTTTGGGATGGAGTCTTCGCTTTCTCCAATATTCTCCTGGGGATTCTTTTTGGCACGGCCCTGGGCAACGTCGCCCGCGGCGTACCGATGAACCCGACGGGGGAGTTTCACATGGCTTTCTTTACCAATTTCGGCGTACGCGGGGACGTCGGGCTGCTTGATTGGTACACCGTCTCGATGGGCGTGGTCTGCATGGTCATGGTCACGGCCCACGGAGCGACTTATCTCACACTCAAGACCGAGGGCCCGGTGCACGATCGTTGTTCCCGGATCGCCCGCTGGCTCTGGTGTGCGGTGCCGGTCTTCTTTGTTTTGATCTCGGTGGAAAGCTGGTACGTGCGGCCCGCCTTGCTTCCGGAAATGCTGGGAAGTCCCTTGGCGTGGGTGGGGACGCTGGTTACCCTGGCTGGGGCCGTGGCCGTCTTCACCGGTCTACGCCATAGGTTGGAAATGCGCACGTTCCTTGGCTCCGGCGCGATTATCGTGGGCCTCCTTGGCGCCGGAGCCGCGACGATCTTTCCGGTTGTTCTCTATTCCACCCTAAAGACGGAGGATTCGATGACGGCTTACACCGCCGCCTCCAGTTTGAAGAGCCTGGAACTGGCCATGATCTGGTGGCCCGTGGCGCTCGTCCTGACCTTCTCTTACTTTTGGTTTATCGTGCGCCAATACCCGGGAAAGGTGAAATTGCCCCGGGACGAAGAGGGCGTCTGATCCAAAGCGGTCGCGCTACTCGATCGCCTCGGGCAGTGGAATCCGCTTCACCAGATCAGCCGGCTCGGAGCGGACATCCTGCAGGATCTTGTTGTAATAGATGCCGATGATAAATCCGTAGTACTCGCCGGTCGTTTCCTTATCGGCGCCAGGCAGCCCGGGCGTGGGCATCAGATAGTCGACCCCGAAAGGCTCAGCCAGTTTCTTGTCCGCGAAGAGAAAAGTATCTTCAAATGCGCCCTTGTGCTGGGCGAGATCGGGCACCAGTTGTCCGCTGGGCATCTGCTGATAAAAGATGACGTAGGGTTGAAGCTTCTTCTGGTCGAAAAGCGAACTGGCCTTCTTGCGCATCAGGACCGTCCGTAAATGAAATTGGGGCTGGCCGTTGATCGTCTCCACCGGCGTTTTCTCGACTTGATTGATGTAAACCATCCGCGGCAGTGCGGACGATTGGTTGAGCGTATTGCCATCCGCCGTGGAATCGAGCAGCAGCACGTGGTCCTTGGCCAGCGCGTAGACCGTGCCCACGCCGGGCCCGAGATCGACCAGCCGCTGCCAGTAATTCTTGGCGCTGACCGAATCATTCATCAGGTAGTAGGTCTCGGCCAGATTCTTCAGGGTCGTCGGGTTGCGCGGATCGATGTCCTCCGCGGTGTTGAGAACATGGGCGGCATTCTTCAGGTCGTTTTGATGGAGGAGAATCTGTGCCTCCTCGTTCAACGTGCCGACCTGTTCGAGCTTGTCGGCAATCCCCGGCACGCTCAGCAGGGCAGGGATGTGGGCGGTGATTGCCAGGCCAGGCAGGCTGGGAAGGTCAGGCTGGGTGGGAACCGCATTGGGATTGGGCGCGATGGGGCCGATGGACGAGGGTTGGGTGGGCGGATTCCTCTGGCCCGATGTGGTCACAAGCGCCTTCGGTGGCCGCACATTGACCGAGACAACCATGGCCCGTAGCCAGAAAACCGAGACCAGCATGCCCAGTTGGAGCAGGAAAACACCCCCGACCAGGTAGACCGCCACCGAATAGGTCTTGGGCCGCACCCGCGTCGGATATTGGACGGTTGGCAGCTTAAGGGGAGTGGAGGGAAGTCGGGTCACAATCGGTTAAAAAGCGCCTGCTGGTTATGCCGCGCGATGGGAGGCGTGAAAGCCCCAAATCAAGGGAAAAGGATGGCCCAAACCCATGCTCCGCGCAACATCTATACACGTGACCGGGGTGAGGGGGGCGAATAAGAAAGCGATTCGCTGATTTGACAGGAGGTGCAGTCGCGTTAATTTCAAACCAAAGCCTATAAGACGCCGCACGTTTTTCCTTCAACCCTGGGCCCTTCGCCTCTCGCGGCTCTTCCCTTTTTCATGAATACCATTGATCTCACTCATCGTTCCTTTACCTCACCCGGCCAGGGTTTCTGGCCCGCCGCCACGCCGGAGCAGTGGAACGATTGGCAGTGGCAGATGCGCAACAGCGTCAAATCGTTGGACCAGCTCAGCGGCAAGCTTCAGCTGAGCGCGGAGGAGCACGCGGGTGTTCTCCTCGCCAATACGAAGCTGGCCATGGGCATCACGCCCTACTTCTTCAACCTCATCGATCCGTTCGATCCCGATTGCCCGATCCGTCGCCAGATGATTCCGCGCATCGAGGAGATGACTTACGCGCCCTCCGACATGGCCGATCCCTGCGGCGAGGATCACGACATGCCCGTGCCCGGATTGGTGCATCGCTATCCCGATCGCGTCCTCTTTCTCGTGACTGATCGTTGCGCCTCCTATTGCCGTTACTGTACCCGCAGCCGCGTCGTCAGCGGCGTGGGCGAGCAGGAACTGGAGCTCGATTTCGACCGGGCCATCAATTACCTGCAAAAGCATACCGAAGTGCGGGACGTCCTGCTCTCCGGTGGCGACGCCCTGCTACTCTCGGATAAGAAGCTCCACAATTTGCTCAGCCGCTTGCGGGCCATCGAACACATCGAGTTTCTGCGCATCGGCAGCCGCGTGCCGATCTTCCTGCCGCAACGGATCACACCCGAGCTTTGCGCGATGTTGAAGGAATTCCATCCGCTCTGGATGAGCGTCCATGTGAATCATCCCAAGGAATTGACCGTGGAAGTGCGCGAGGCGCTGGGCCGGCTTTCCGACGCGGGCATCCCGCTCGGCAACCAGTCGGTGCTCCTGCGTGGCGTGAACGACGACGCGGAAGTCATGAAGGTGCTGGTGCAAAAGCTCCTGCGCTGCCGCGTGCGGCCCTACTATCTCTACCAGTGCGACCTGATCCAGGGTTCCTCACATCTGCGGACCTCGGTGAACAAGGGACTGGAGATCATCGAGAGCCTTCGCGGGCACACTAGCGGTTACGCCATTCCGCAGTACGTCATCGACGGCCCCGGCGGCGGCGGGAAGATCCCGATCAACCCCAACTACGTCGTCGCGCGCATGCCCGACCGCATCGTGCTCCGAAACTACAAGGGCGATATCTTCGAGTATCCCGAAGTGGCCACGGCGGAGAACGCGCAGACCCCCACACCGGTTTACCGCAATCTCGAATTCCTCGATCCCATCGAGGAGCGCGAGGAAATCACGTCGCGCTCCTGGCGCGCCGGTCGTCGCGATTAAAGGTAGGGACGGCTGTCCTTAGAGCGGTTCCACTTAGATTGGCCGCTCCAAAGTCAGTCATCCTGAGCTTGTCGAAGGATCAGCCTCCGTTGATTTTCACTGTCCGCGGGACGATCTCTTCCGCTAAATTCGGGTGGCCGCCGGAAGCTGATCCTTCGACAAGCTCAGGATGACGGACTTTTTTAGCGAGCCTCTAAGCTCACTCGTCACAAAAATCTTCTCGCCATCCCTTCAAAGAGGAAAAACAAAAAAGCGGCGGCCACTACGGGCCGCCGCCCCCTCTGACGGATCACTGAACCCAAAATCTTCTAATTACCGGGGCTGACCGAACTCGCTCTTGAAAGTCGTCAGGCCTTGAATGTGGTGATCGCAATAAATGAGCGCCGAGGAATCATGCCAGCTGGTGTCGCCTTTTTGGGCGAGATTGGTCATTTGATCGACCTTGTGGGCTTCCTCGCCATTTTCCTGGATGAAAATCTCGCGCTTGTCGTTCTCGAAAGCGGTGATGGCGTGACCCGTCACATTCATCATGGCCGAGCCGGTGCTGCCGCCGTAACTATTCACGTTGATCACTTGCGCCGCGATGATGCCGGCCCAGGTGATATGCGGATTGTGGCGATACTGGGAGTAGGCGCAGGTCGCAAAAACCAAGCAGCCGTTGTTGATTTCCCGGCTTCCGTCGGCGATGCGGAAAACGTCCGCCCGCGCCACCGTCTGCAGCGGCACCCTGCCCATCTGGGCCGGGTTAATCTTCGCGCTGCCGCGATTGGTGTAAAGGTAGCTCGAGCCATTCACTTCATAGATGCAGCCCGCTTCGTGCGCCGAGGAGGTATTCACCACCACGACTTTGTAGGGAACATGGTTGACATCCAGCAGGGCACCGGCCGCGCAGGCGTCCTTGATGCCGTTGGCGTCCGAAACATCGGAAGCATGGGCCTGAAGAGTGAGGAGACTCGCCACTGCGACGAGCAACAGAGTGATTTGATTTTTCATGAGGGTAGGGGTCCGAGGGAGGGTTTGTTGTGTCTGCCCCCTACTTAGCTTTGTCGATGCCATGTGATCGGGGTCGGTTCCAACAGCGCCGCCCAAAAAGATCAATCCGGGGGTGTTCCGCTCGACCTCAAAACGATCTCCTCAAGTGGGAACACCGCTTTTCCTTGCAACTTCAAGTGCCTATGGATAAGACAGATGCGAAACGTCGAAAAGAGGCATGCACGGTGAATTGTGTTTTAAAAAGGGAGCAACTTTACCCTTGCCGCTTCTTCCTTCCTGTCAGAAAAACAGGGCAATAAAAGCCCTCGTTATGCCAAGCTAGGGCCGCAACATCGGCCATAATTACCTATATCTCTGGTTATGAAGGGCAATTTATTCCTCTTCTAAGTCATTTGGAGGCAGTTACTAAACCACCTTTATGAAGAACTTCCTAAACATGTTTCGGGTCGCCGATGGCAAAAGCTATGCCGTCACCTTCGCTCTGGTCAGCACCCTCTTCTTCCTCTGGGGCTTCTGCAATGGCATGATTGATGTGCTCAACAAGCATTTCCAAAATTCGCTCCACATCAGCAAGGCCGAATCGGGCTTCGTTCAGTTTGCCAATTTCATCGGCTATTTCGTCATGGCCATTCCTTCCGGGCTGCTCGCCCGGCGGTTCGGCTACAAGGGCGGCATTCTCGTCGGTCTGGTCCTGATCGCCACCGGCGCGTTCTGGTTCATCCCCGCGACCTGGATCGGCACTTTCGCCGCCTTTCTCACGGGACTCTTCATCCTCGCGGCGGGACTGGCCATCCTCGAAACGATTGCCAACCCCTATACCACCGTGCTTGGGCCGCCCGAAATGGGCGCGGCGCGGATCAATCTCGCGCAGACCTGCAATGCGCTCGGAACCTTCTTCGGTCCGCTCATCGCGGGCGCCTTTATCCTCTCTTCCACCGGCGAAGCCAATACCAGCAACGAGACGCTCTTCATTCCCTATCTCTTCATCGCGCTGCTCGTCGTCGTCCTGATTGCCCTCTTCTGGAAGGCTAAGCTGCCCGATTTGCAGGCCGAGGACGACGCGAAGACCGCGCTGGAGGCCGGTTCCTCCGGCCGGACGAGGCTGCTCAGCCGCTGGCATTTCACACTCGCGATTGGCGCGCAGTTCTTTTACATCGCTGCGCAGATCGGCGTCTGGGGGTACTTCATCAATTACGTCACCAGCGCCGAGATGCCCGCTATTCCGGCGTGGCTCGCCGGTTATTTTCCCGCCGGGTGGACTTACCAGAACGCCCTTGGCTTCCACGTCACCGACCTGGGTGGTTCGAAGGCCTTTTCCGGCGGCATCCTCTGTTTCCTCGCCGGGCGCATCATTGGCAGCCTCATCCTGCGCGTCTGCAGCGCCCATCGGACGTTGGCCGCGTTTGGCTTGATCAACTCGGTCCTGATGGTGCTGATCGTCGTACACACCGGCTGGCTCTCCGTCGCGTCGCTCTTCCTTAGCTGCTTCTTCATGTCGATCATGTACCCGACCATCTTCGCCCTCGGCATCCGCGGCCTGGGCGAGCAGACCAAGCTTGGCTCCTCTCTCATCGTCATGGCCATCGTGGGCGGCGCGATCATGCCCTTCTTCATGGGCTACCTCGCCGATACCTTCTCCATGCGGATGGGCTTCCTCATGCCGCTCTTCTGCTTCCTTTTCGTCACAGCCTACGCCACGCTCTGGCCCATGCTGGAGAAGCTGGATACCGGACATGCGGTGAGGGATTGATGGCCGTCGGGAAACGAGTCGCCCGCTTCGCGTCGGTGTTCCTTCTTCTGGCTGGCTTTCCCGCCTTCGCCCAGACCGGCACACCCGTGCCCGAGCTCCAGGCCGTCGATCGGTCGGTCACCGCCTTCATGCAGAAATGGAACCTGCCCGGCGGCTCCATCGCCATTACCCGGGCTGGCCGCCTCATCTACGCGCGCGCCTTCGGCTGGGCCGACGTGGAGAACAAAATCCCGGCGCAACCCGACAGCCGCTTCCGCATCGCCAGTGTGTCCAAGGTCATCACCGCCGTCGCCATCGTGAAGCTGGTCGAGGAGGGCAGGCTGCGGCTCGATGCGGTGGTCTTCGGCCCGGACGGCATTCTCAACGATCCCGCTTACGCCGTGATCGCCGATGCGCGGGTCAAGAAAATCACCGTGCGCCATTTGCTCCAGCACGCCGGGGGTTGGGACCGCGATCGCTCGGGCGATCCGATGCATGTGCTCGATTTGCTGGCCCAGGAAATGAAAAACGGCCCGCCGCTCGATGGGCCCGCGACCATCCGATTCATGTTGGGCCGTCCGCTCGACTTCGACCCCGGTTCCCGCTTCGTCTATTCGAATTTCGGCTACTGCATCCTGGGCCGGGTGATCGAAAAAGTCACCGGGCTCTCCTATGCCGCCTACGTCCAGAAGGCCCTTTTGCAGCCGTTCGGAATTACGCAAATGGCCGTCGCGGGGCCACGTCTGAAGGACCGGGCCTCGAACGAGGTGCGTTACTATTCCTCGATGGGCGGCGGCGTGGTGCCCTCCCTCTTCGATCCCGCCGAACGGGTCGCCGCGCCTTATGCGCTGCTCAATTTTTCCGCCATCGACGCCAGCGGCGGCTGGATCGCCAGCGCATCCGATCTCGCGCGCTGGCTGACCGCAGTCGCCGGCTTTCCCACCCGGCCCGGCATCCTCCAGCCGCAGACTCTCGCCCTGATGACGCCGCGCCCGCCCGCCGTGCCCCTCGGCTGGGAGGTCAACGACGAAGGCAACTGGTGGCACATGGGTTGGATGCCGGGAACCTCCTCGGAAATCGTCCGCACCGCGAATGGCCTCAATTGGGTGCTCCTCTTCAATGGCGACGGCGTCAACGGCCCCGCCATGCTGGATGACCTCGACCGGGTCATCTGGAACGGTCTCCAAAATGTCCGCCGCTGGCCCGACCGCGATCTCTTCGTTCAGTGAGCTATACGCCCTAAACCGCCTAAAAAAACAGGCCGTTTAGGTCAAATAGCGGCTGGCTTTTCCGCGCCGGCCGCCGCCTTCTTCTCGGCCTTGGTCTCCAGGCGGCGGGAGGCCGCCTTGCGCGCGAGGTTGCGGAAGGTCAGTTGCGCCTGGGCCGGTTCCTGGCCGGGCGGGCACTTGGCGCGCCGGTAAACTCCATCGGAACCGAGCACCCGCGCCTTGACGCAATCGCTCAGGTAACCGGGGATGATGATCTCCGTGATCCGCTTGCGCAGGGCCGGATCGAGCACCGGGAAGACCACCTCGACCCGCCGGAAAAGGTTGCGCGGCATCCAGTCGGCACTGCCCAGGTAAACCTTCGGCTTGCCGCCATTACCAAAGTAGAAGATCCGGCTGTGCTCGAGGAAGCGGCCCACGATGCTGATCACCCGGATGTTGTCGCTGACGCCCGGCACGCCGGGGCGCAGGCAGCAGATGCCACGGATGACCAGGTCGATCTTCACCCCGGCCTGCGAGGCCTCGTAAAGCGCCATGATCAGCGTTTCCTCGACCAGCGAATTCAGCTTCACGATGATCCGCCCCTCCTTGCCCTGCTTGGCCAGATCGCGCTCGTGCTGGATCAGTTTGAGGAAGGAATCGTGGAGCTGGAATGGCGCGACGAGGAGCTGCTTCACGCCGGTAAACTCGGATAGCCCGGTCAGCGTGTTGAACAGCATGCCCACTTCCTCGCCCAGCTCTTCGTTGGAAGTCAGGACGCTTAAGTCCGTATAAAAGCGTGCCGTGCTCGGGTGGTAATTGCCGGTGCCGAGATGGAGGTAATGGCGAAGCCGGTCCTCATCGCGCCGGACGATCATGAGGACCTTGCAATGAGTCTTCAATCCCACCAGGCCATAGACGACATGGACGCCTGCTTCCTCGAGCTGGCGCGCCCAGTTGATGTTGTTCGCCTCATCGAAGCGGGCGCGAAGCTCGACCAACACGGTCACCTGCTTGCCAAGCTCGGCCGCGTGAATGAGCGAGTGGACGATGGGCGAATCGCCGCTCGTGCGGTAGAGCGTCATCTTGATCGCGAGCACGGCGGGGTCGGAGGCGGCATGCTCCAGGAACTCGACCACGCTGGCGAAGCTCTCGTAGGGATGATGCAGCAGGACATCCTGCCGCCGCAGGACTTCGAAGTAATCGCCGCCCGCGGGCAGGACACGCGAGACGATCGGCACGTAAGGCTTATCCCGCAACGAAGCCAGCGCATCGATCGACGCCAGCGGCATGAGATGCAGGAAGTTGAGCGGGCCGTTGACCTCGTAGACGTCCTCTTCGCTCAGCTTGAAAATATCGAGCAGCACCCGCCGCATATCGACCGGGCAGCCCTGCTCGATCTCGAGCCGGACGGCATTCCCGCGTGCGCGTTTCCGCAGTTCGTCCTCGATCGTGCGGAGCAGGTTTTCCGCTTCCTCATCATCGATATAGAGATCGCTGTTGCGCGTGAGACGGAAGCCGTAGACCTGCTCGACTTCAAGACCGGGAAAGAGATCGTGAACGTGATTCTGAATGAGGTTCTGGATCAGGATGTAGTGCCACTCATTCGTCTGCGGATGAGGAATGCGCACCAGCCGCGGCAGCACTCGGGGAATTTGGACGACGGCATGCAGAAGCTCGTGGCGACGCTCGGGCCGTTGCAGACGCAGGAAGAGATTGTGGCTCTTGTTCTGAAGCTGCGGAAAGGGATGGCTCGCATCGACGGCGAGGGGAGTCAGCACAGGGAAGACCTCCTTCCGGAAGTAGTCCGATGCCCACGCCTGGTCGGCCTTGCTCATGCTCTTGAAGTCGTGCAGGTAGACGCCGTGCTCGCTCAGCGCGGGCAGGAGTTCCTTGTTCCAGAGCTGATACTGGTCCTCGATCATCTTGAGCACGTCCTGGCGGATGGCCTCGAAAGTCTGGCGAGCGCCCATCCCATCGGGACCGGCATCGTCCGATTCGTGCTCGATCTGCTGCTTGATGCCCGCCACGCGCACCTCAAAGAACTCATCGAGATTGGAGGTCACAATCCCGAGGAACCGCACGCGCTCGAGCAGCGGCTGGGTGGTGTCCTGCGCCTCTTCGAGCACCCGGCGGTTGAAGGCCAGCCAGCTCAGTTCGCGATTGATGAAAAGGTGTGGTTCGGAGAGATCGGGAGTGGTCATGGCGGAAGGTGAAGATACCCGCACGCGGGCAGGCCGGGCAACGCGGGAATGATGACTTTTGTGTGACGGCGACGTGAGTCGCGCGATCTCCCGCTTGAGGAGTCCGTAGCCCCGCACGATCGACGGTCCCGATTGTAGGATATCGTCGGAGGGAATTTCGAACAGCCGCCCCGTGCGCACGGCAGGTATCCCGGCCCAGCCCGACCGGGAGGTGATTTCACCGAGATGCACCGGCTTGCCGCACCAGGAGGCGAAGATGATTTCCGGCTGCCGGAACAAGACTTCTTCCGGCGTGATCATGCGCGCCTCGGTTTTCTTCTGGTGGCGTTTCTCGGCGAAGATGTCCTCGCCGCCCGCGAGCTCGATCAGTTCCGAGACCCAGCCGATGCCGGTGATCAGGGGATCGGGCCACTCTTCAAAATAAACGCGCGGCCGGGGCGCGCCATTGACTGCGACAGGCTGCAACGCCGCCTCCATTTGGGCAACGAGCTGTTCCGCCTGTCGGGGACGGCGCACGAGCTGACCGAGATTGCGGATCGCCTCATAAATCTCCGCGATGGTCCGGGAGTTCATCGCCCAGACGCTCACGCCCGCCTTGATCAGATCCGAGGCAAGCTGGTGCTGCACATCGGTCGAGGTGATGACCATGTCCGGTTTCAGCTTCAAGATCGCGTCGATATTACCCGAGCAAAATCCGCTGACGCGCGGCTTTTCCGGCGCGCCCTTCGGCAGCGGAAAGAACGCCGTCGTGCCCACCACCCGGTTCCACACGCCGAGCCGATGGAGGATATCCGCCCCGTCTGCGCCTAGGGCGACGAGTCGTTGGGGGAAGGCATGTCGTGACACAATCGATGAGCTTACACGCTCTCGATTGATTTTAAACCTCGAATTGCAGAGGACGAGACGAGGGCGCGATGAAGGATGGAGCCGCAACAGTCTTGGCTATTGCGAAAAGAGTCACTAGGCTCACCGATTCCTATGGAAGACGAGAGCGAGCTTTTGGCCCTGCGACGGGCGCGACTGGATACATGGCGTGAACTGGGCATTGACCCTTTTGGCGAGGCCTACCCGGGCGCTGAAGGTTGCCGGCAGGTCATCGAAAATTATGCCGACGACCGCCCGGTGCGCATCGCGGGTCGCCTGATTTCCAAGCGCGAGATGGGCAAGAACGTTTTCGCCCATATTCAGGACGAGACCGGCAAGCTGCAAGTCTACGCGCAGGTGCAGGGCCTGGGGGACAAGTTCGCTTTCTGGAAGCTGCTCGATATTGGTGATTTCATCGGCGGTGAGGGGACCCTTTTCACGACGAAGACGGGCGAGAAGACCGTTCGCCTTTCCGACCTGCGGATCCTCTCGAAGTCGCTGCGACCGATTCCGAGCCAATGGTACGGCCTGTCGGATGTCGAGCAGCGTTATCGCCAGCGCTACGTCGATCTCATCGTCAGCGAGGATGCGCGCCGGGTGCTCCTGCTGCGCAGCCGGATTGTCTGCGAAGTGCGCCGTTTTTTCGAGGCGAAGGAATTCACGGAAGTCGAAACGCCGATGATGCAGACCGTCGCGGGCGGCGCGGCGGCGCGGCCCTTCGTCACGAAGCACAACGCGCTCGGGATCGATCTCTATATGCGCATCGCGCCGGAGCTTTACCTGAAGCGGTTGCTGGTCGGCGGCTTCACCAAGGTCTTCGAGATTAATCGTAATTTCCGCAACGAGGGCATCTCGCGCCGGCACAATCCGGAATTCACCATGCTGGAGGCCTATTGGGCCTACGCCGATTTCGAGGAGATGTCGCGGCTGGTGGAGGAACTCATCACCAGCGTGGCGCAAAAGGTCATGGGCACGCTTCAGGTGGGCGGACGTGCCGCCAGCGAGGATGGGATCGTCGCGGCTCTGCCCCCGATCGATCTCACGGCGCCCTGGCCGAGGAAGCGCTATCATGATCTCGTGAAAACCGCCGCAGGCGAGGACTGGTTCACCATCACGCACCAGGAACGGCGCGAGCGTTGCGCCGCCCTGGGCGTCGAGATTTCTCCGGCGATGGAAGACTTCGAAGTCACGAACCAAATTTTTGAGAAGCTCGTCGAAGCCAAGACGCGCAATCCGCTTTTCGTCACGCATCTGCCCAAGGAGCTCGTGCCGCTTGCGCGCCAGAATACGGCCGATCCTTCCGTCGTCGATGTGTTCGAGTTGATCATCGGTGGGCAGGAGGTTGCGCCGGGCTACAGCGAATTGAATAACCCGGTCGTGCAACGCCAGCGCCTGGAAGCGCAGGCGGGCGAAGAGCAGCAGAATCTCGATGAAGACTTCCTCGCCGCGCTGGAATATGGCATGCCTCCAGCCGGCGGCATCGGCATCGGCATCGACCGCCTCGTCATGACTCTAACCGGCGCGGAATCGATCCGCGACGTGATTCTCTTTCCGTTGCTCAAGCCGAAGCCGGCATGAACGCGCCCGCCGAGCCGCCTGGATCAGCCTCACCGGTTTCCGCTCCGCCCCCCATGCCCAGGGGCATTCATAACGTCTACATTTTTGACATGTTCAACACCGCTTCGTGGACTGTTGTCCTGGGCGCGCCGATGCTCCTCTTTCTCCAGCATCTGAAAGCCACGGCCACGGTCGTCGCCATCGCGGCGAGCCTGTCGCCGCTCCTCGTCACGCTGCAGATGCCCGCCGCCCGTTATGTGGAGCGCGTAGGCTATCGGCGGTTTGTCCTGAGCGGTTGGACCACCCGCAGTTTCTTTGTGGTCGCCATGGCGCTGGTTGCCTTCCTCCCCGACACGTTCGATCGCGCGACCCGCATTGTGCTCATGCTTTTTCTCTCGCTGATTTTCAATGCGCTGCGGGGCATCTCCACTTGCGGAGTACTTCCCTGGTTTACTCACATCGTGCCCGAGACGCGCCGGGGTGAATTCCTGGCGCGGGACCAATCCGCGGTCGCGTTCTCCTCGATTATCTCGCTCTTTTTTTACGGGCTTCTTTTGCGGGGGGATCATGCCTGGTATTCGTTCGGCATCGTCTTCTCCACCAGCGCCGTCGCCGCTTTTATCAGCCTCGTTTTCCTGAAACAAATTCCCGATGTGCCGGTGGAAAAAATCGTTTCGAATCCGAATCCAATGCCCTGGCGCGAGATGCTTTTTTATCCGCCGTTTTTTAAATATCTCCGCTATAACGTGGTTATCAATATGGCGCTGGGGACTTCGGCGGTTTTCTGGGTGCGCTACTTTCGCGCGTTCCTGCACGTTAGTGAATCGAACGTCCTGCTCATTGCGTGCGCCACGAGCCTGGTTCTCGGTTTCGCGCTGTTGCTGATCACGCCGCTGATCGACCGTGCGGGTAACAAGCCGGTGCTGACTCTTTCCGGGCTTTTTCTAGCCACCCATTTTATCGGCTGGGCCTGTGTGGCTGCTGGAGTTCTTCCCTTCAATTACCCGATGATCGCCTGGCAGACTTTTACCTCTGGATTTGGCGGGGCGCTCTGGAATCTGGCCAACGTGCGATGCGTCATGGGCATCGTGCCGATCATGGGACGGCCCCACTTTCTCGCGCTATATAGTGTGATCAGCAGTCTCACCGTGGGCATCGTACCGCTGATCTGGGGAGCAATCATGGACGGTCTCGACCACTGGAGCGTCTCTTGGGGTTTCTGGACCTGGAACAGCTATAGCCTCCTGTATGTCACGATGGCCTGCACCATCCTCGCTGGCCTGGGTCTTTTACGCACCATTGTCGAGCCGGAGAAAATGACCTGGGATGTTTTCATGCGCGAACTTCTGGTTGAGACGCCGAGCCGGGGCATTTCGCGACTCATCAACCGTCCACGTTCCCAGGGGCTGGGATGACGCGCTTTTTAGTCTGGCTTAGCGCCCTTCTTATTCGTCTGCTGACGGCGACCCTTCGTGTGACGGAGCGGGACCGGGGAGGCATTCTGGATCATCCCGATCGTCCGCCTGTTATCATCGCGTTCTGGCATAACCGCCTGTTTCTCATGGCGCCCTATTATGAGCGTTATTGCTGGGGACACACCGCGCTGACAATCATCAGCCGGAGCAAGGACGGACAATTCATGGCAGATGTGGCCCTGAAGTTCGGCGTCACTTCGGCCCGCGGCAGCAGTTCCCGCCATGGCGTCTCTGCGGCGTTGACGGCAATGCATGCTGCACGCGATGAAAAGATCGATATCGTCATTACGCCGGATGGCCCGCGCGGGCCACGCCATCAGGTCCAGCCTGGCATCCTGCGTTTTGCCCAAACGACGGGTCGGCCCATCGTGACAGTCACCACCCATCTCCGGTGGAAAAAGGTTCTGAAGAACTGGGACCGCTTTGAAATTCCCCTGCCTTTCTCGCGTTGCGAGCTCATCACGGGCGAGCCGATCTTCGTTCCGGAAGGAGCGACGGAGGAGGAATTGGGCGCGATTCGCGAACGCCTCGCCAATTCTCTCCATGGCAAATAAAGTAGTTCACTTGGACTTAACTATTTCTGTTGATTTGTCTCTTGGGAAATAGTTGCAGCGTTCGCGACATTGGCATTGCGGAGATTTTTTTGACATGCTAAATAGCTTGTCAGCATGAGCAAACTGTTCCCCGCTGGCCCTTTTCAAGTACTCATCACCTCCGTCCTTCTCCTCGGAGCTGCTTCGCTGGCCGCTCGTGCGGACGATCGATTTTCTCTCGCTGTCGGACAGCACGGTGACTTGCTTATTTTTGGGCCGAAAGGGGAGAAAGTCGCCGATCTGCCGATTCCCTCCATTTCACAGCCGGTAACGGTCAATGGAACCACCTCTTTTCAGGTAAGCTATGGCCGGGACGTCAACGACAAGCTGACCGCGATTCTTGCTCCCAACGCCACCCAGCCGGAAGACCTTCACTTCAACGTGCTCAATAAGAGCGTCGATACCGACAAGGCCGCAGTGGTGACCCTGACCTTCTCCCGTAGCCTGGGTAGCGTGACGGTTGACCCCGGTTATGTGGGTCTGGTTCAGGTCAACTCCGAAAAGATCCGGCATCACGATCTCGCGGACAACGACGCCTACGCCCCCGCTCCTCCGCCTGCGTATTCGCCCGCGCCGGCTCCCATGGACACGAGTTATACCCCCGCACAGGCTCCCGCTCCCCGGGTGACCACTGACGTTGCCCCTCGCGACGTGTCTCCGAATCCTGCCGGTTACGATCACCAGGTGGCTGCGGCCAACACGGATTCCACACCAACGGTTTCCGATGTTTCCACTTCGTCCGATACGCAGAAGCCCCTCTTCTGGTCCGAGCCGGTAACGGGACCGACCGGTACCGCTCCTCACGTAGCTTCCAATGAGATGAAGCTCGTCGAAGTGCAGGGCGGCGTTTCGGTGGTGACTCCGGACGGTACCTCAAAGGATGGATCCAACGGCATGATCGTTCCTTCCGGTTCGGTTGTTTCCACTTCGGATGGTTCCTCTGCCGCGGTTTTCATCGGTGGAGTCGATTCCGCCCGTCTTCTGCCCGACTCGAACGTCAAGGTCGTCCAGCATCTGAATGGCTCCGTTCGCCATACCACGCTTGATTTGCAGAAGGGCACGGTCTTCTCCCGCGTCGGCCGCCGCTCGGGTGAGACTCAGCAATATGAAGTGCGTACTCCGCAAGGCGTCGCCGCCGCTCGCGGAACCGAGTTTGCCGACACACTTCACGACGGACATCACTACGTTTTTGTACAAAAGGGCACGGTTGATCTTTTCGTGGATGGTCATTTATTCCTGACCGTTCAGGGACACGGCGGATCGTCCATCGGCTCCGGTGCCATGCCCCCGGCGGATAACCTAAAGGAAATCCTTCATGAGATTCTCCTCGATCTGCAACCTTTTAATACCAAGACGAACGACGCTTTCTTCCGCATCAACAACCACACGGCTACAGGCGCGGAAGTTGCCTATTATGAAGCGGCGCTGCTGGGCGCGGCCTTCATTTCCGGCGAGGATCTCGATCCCGGACTTCGTCCTCATTCCGATGATGCCTATACCCTCGGTCAGGTTGGGGTCGGCGTTACCGTGGCGCTCCACGATCTTCTGCCCTTCATTATTCCTTCCGGTACGCCTCACTAGAATTTAAGGGGATAGGAGTAGGGGCGCGGGTTTGTTTACGTGCCCCTCTTTTCAGATGGAAGACGGTCATTCCCTTTATCCAAGGGTAACCCTTTCGAGCAGCAAGCATTTCGGGGCTGCAATCCCCATAAAATCTATAGTTTTTGCTTTTAAGCCTTAGAATATGGACTAGCTTGCTCCCATGAACGGGGCGTCTTCTGTGATCGAGAGAAGCTCTCTCCCAGCTCCCATGGAAGCTCTTTCAAGTCCCTCCCTGCCTGCTTCCCGTCCGTCCGCTCGCCGCCGCCGTCGGCATATCCTTCCCGGGTTTCATCTGACCCTGGGTTTTACCCTTTTTTACCTTACGGCCCTGGTTCTTCTGCCTCTGCTGGCACTTGTGCTCAAGACGATTGTTCCAACGACAGATTATCCCACTTTTTTCAAGCTGGTGGGACATGTCTACGACGTGGCGACCGACGTGCGCTCCCTTGATAGCTACCGTCTAAGTTTTGGCATTTCCTTTATCGCGGCGTTGATCAACGGCATCTTTGGCTTTATCGCGGCTTGGGCTTTGACCCGTTACGCTTTTCCGGGAAAGAAAATCATCGATGCCCTCGTGGATCTTCCCTTCGCAATGCCGACCTCCGTGGCGGGTCTCGCCTTGACTCAAATTTTCTCCACGCATGGCGGTTACATTGGCCAGACGCTTTTCAATTGGTTCGGCTGGCGGATCGATTATACGGCATGGGGCATTCTGATCGCGTTGACCTTCATCGGCTTTCCCTTTGTCGTCCGTACGGTTCAACCCGTGGTGGCCGACCTCGCCGTGGAAGTGGAAGAGGCCGCCGCCTGCCTGGGAGCCAATCGCTGGCAGACCTTTTGGCGTGTGATCGTTCCCGCCGTGCGTCCCGCCTTGCTTACCGGCGTGATGCTGGCCTTTGGACGCGGCGTGGGTGAATACGGCAGCATCGTTTTCATCTCCGGAAACATGCCTTATCTGACGGAGATCACGCCTCATCTGATCATCATGAAGCTCGAGGAGTTCGACTATGTCGGCGCGGCTGGCCTCGGCGTCGTCATGCTTCTGATGTCACTGTTGATCGTCGGTACGGTCAATCTGGTCCAGTATTTCGCCTCGCGCCGGAGGATGGCATGAGGCGCGTAACGAACGATGGCTGGTTCGCGCGCTATTCCCTGCTCGGGATCATGTTTGCGTTTATCGGCCTGTTCCTAGTCTTCCCGGTCTGCGTCGTCTTGATTGAGGCGCTGCATGCCGGCTGGGGCTTTTATCTCTCGACCCTCCAATCGATCCATAGCTGGACGGCAATCCGCCTGACCTTGCTCGTGGCGCTCGCGGTCGTTCCGCTAAACACGCTCTTCGGCATATGCGCGGCCTGGTCGGTCACTCATTTCCAGTTTCGCGGCAAGGCCGTCCTCATCTCGCTGATCGAGATCCCGCTCTGGGTCTCGCCCGTGATTGGCGGTCTGGTTTTCGCCCTTATTTTCGGACGCCAGGGCTGGCTTGGACCGTGGTTGGAAACACACCAGACACAAATCCTCTTCGCCTATCCCGGTATCGTTCTCGCGACGGCTTTCGTGACGTTTCCCTTCGTGGCGCGTGGACTCATTCCGCTCATGCAATCGCAGGGCAGTGCGGAGGAGGAAGCGGCGTTGACGCTGGGCGCAAATGGCTGGCAACTTTTCTGGCGTGTCACTTTTCCGAAGATCAAATGGGGCGTGCTCTACGGCATGATCCTCTGCAACGCCCGGGCCATGGGCGAGTTCGGCGCCGTCTCGGTCGTCGCGGGAAATATCGAAGACCGGACGAATACCATGCCCCTCCAGATCGAGCAGGATTATCTTAACTTCGGACTGCCCCAAGCCTTTTCGCTCGCCTCGCTTTTGCTGCTGCTGGCCGTCATCACGCTGATCATTAAGGTCGTCCTGGAGTGGTATCGCCTCGCACCTAACATTGTCCGAGCCAACCCTGGTAAAACCATTCTATGAGTGTCGCCGTCCAACATATCTCCAAGAAATTCGGGGCCTTCCCCGCCCTGAACGATGTCTCACTGAAAGTGCGCACCGGGGAATTGCTCGCCCTGCTCGGCCCGAGCGGTAGTGGCAAGACGACCCTTCTCCGCGTCATCGCCGGACTTGAAATTCCGGATGACGGCCAAGTCCTTTTCGAAGAGGAAGACGTGACCGAAAAGAGCGCCTACGAACGCCGCGCCGGGTTTGTCTTCCAGCACTATGCGCTCTTCCAGCACATGAACGTGTTTGAGAACATCGCCTTCGGTCTACGCGTGCTGCCAAGGAAGAAACGCCCCGATGCCGCAAAGATCCTGGCGCGGGTGACGGAGCTGCTTGGCTTGATCCAGCTCGACGGTTACGAAAAGCGGCTGCCCTCCCAGCTTTCTGGCGGTCAGCGACAGCGGGTCGCCCTGGCCCGGGCGCTGGCGATCGAGCCACGCGTGTTGCTGCTCGATGAACCCTTCGGCGCGCTGGATGCCAAGGTGCGCAAGGATCTGCGCAAATGGCTCCGTCACTTTCACGACCAGACGCACCTGACCTCGCTCTTCGTCACGCACGATCAGGATGAGGCGTTCGAACTTGCCGATCGCGTCGTGATCTTCAACCAGGGCCAGATCCAGCAGATCGGTGCGCCCTGCGAGTTGCGGGAAAATCCCCAGAATGATTTCGTCCGCGAGTTTCTGGAGGTCTGAGAGCTTGAGTCGGACGCGAGGGGACCCACGCCCCTACCATTACTTTTTCTTCTCGATCAACTCGAACTCGTAGCCTTCCGGCCCGTCGATGAAGCCGATTTTGCTTCCCGAGCCTGTCACGGTCGGACCGTCGCTCAGCGGGTAACCCTTGGTCGCTGCCTCCTTGGCGAAAGCATCGAGATCAGCCACCTCAAAGGCGATATGGGTCAGGTCCGGCTGGACGACTACCGGGCCGCTGGCCGGGTATTGGCAAAGTTCGATCTGGACGTCGCTGCCCGGCGCGCTGAAAAAGGCGAGGGTCGAACCGCGCGGCGATTGGTGGCGGGAGACTTCCTTCAGCCCCAGGACATCGCGATAAAAGGTGGCGGTTTTGTCCAGGTCGTTGACGCGATAGCGGGTGTGAAGCATGCGGGTGATCATGGAAGAACGTTCCTCGCGCAACGCGCCGTTGTCAAATAGGAGACCATGGGGAAATTTCCACCGAAAATCGGAGATTTCCCAACCCGGTTAATCTTGTTAATCCTTTTCGAATTCCCATGCGCGCCGAATCTCTCGAATTTCTCACCACGTTGCTCAACACCCCCACGCCCTCCGGCGAGGAAGCCCGCGGCCAGCGCGTATGGCTCGATTACCTGAAACCCTTCGCCGATAAGCTCGAGACGGATACTTACGGCAATGCCATGGCCGTGCTCAATCCGGAAGGCTCGCCCAAGATCATGGTCGAAGGTCACGCGGATGAAATCGCCTTCCAGATCCAATATATCGACGATGACGGTTTCATCTGGTTCAGCGGCGTGGGCGGGCATGATTCCAGCCTCGCGCGTGGCCAGCGCGTTCACATCCACGGGCGCAATGGGCAGGTGCTCGGCGTCATCGGCGCGCTTGCCATTCACATGCAGGACCGAAGCAAAAGGCAGGAAGTGCCGGAACTGCACGAACTCTTCATTGACATCGGCGCCACCAGTCGCAAGGACGCGGAGAAACGCGTCGCGGTTGGCGATATGGTCACGTATATCGTCGGCTGGCAGCAGTTGGCTGGAGATATTTACATCGCGCGCGCGTGCGACAATCGCATCGGCACCTTTGTCGCGGCGGAAGTCCTGCGGCTCTGCGCGAAAGCAGGCAAGAAGCTGAAGGCCTGCGTCGTCGCGGCCTCCGCCATCGGTGAGGAAAACGGCCTCTATGGCGCGCACATGCTCGGCTATTCGGTGCGTCCTGATGCCGCCTTGGTGATCGATGTCGCGCAGGCGACCGATTTGCCCATCACCAATAAAAAGCGTTTCGGCGACACCAAGCTCGGCACGGGGCCCATTCTCAGCCGCGGCAGTGTGAATCATCCGGTGCTCGTCCAGCGACTGGAAAAAGTTGCATTGAAGAACAAAATCGCCTTCCAGCGCGGCATCGATCCCCGCCGTTCCGGCACTGACGCGGACGCTATTTTTCTGCAACGGGGCGGCATCGCGACCACGGCCATCGGCGTGCCGAACCGCTACATGCATACGCCGGTGGAGGCCGTGCATCTCGGCGACCTGGAATCGCTCGCGCAATGGCTCACCGCCTTTATTCTCGATCTCGAGCCGCACGAGACCTTCAAGGTAAAAATCTAAACTGCAGACGGCAGTCATCCTCACGGATGGCAGGTGATTGGGTTCGGTTCATTATGAAAATCACGGTATTGGGAGCAGCCGGGGGAGAAGTCACCGGTTCGGCTTATCTCGTGGAAACGGATCGCGCCCGCGTGCTCATCGATTGCGGGTTGTTCCAGGGCGGGAAGAACGCAAGCGTGTTGAATCGTCCGCCCCTGGGGGCGGACGCCAGTCATCTCGATGCCGTCTTGCTCACGCATGCGCATCTTGATCACACGGGGCGCCTGCCCTTACTGGCACAGACCGGGTTTACCGGTCCCATTTTTGCCACGCAAGCGACGATGGAAATGACCGGACTGATCTTGCGCGATTCGGCCAAGATCCAGGCGCAGGATGCCGAGCGGGAAAATCGCAAAGCGGTGCTGACCGGAAAGAAACTGGTCGTTCCACTCTATACCGTCCAGGAGACGGAGACGATTCTCCAGCAACTTAAACCGGTGCCCTACTGCGATCCCGTCTCCGTTGCGCCGGGAATTCAGGCGCGGTATGTCGAAGCCGGTCACATGCTCGGCTCGGCCAGTATTCAATTGTTGATTGAGGAGGGCGGAGTTCAAAAGAAAGTCGTCTTCTCAGGCGATCTCGGTCCCATGGGCGCACCGATTCTCCGCGATTTCGATCCCGTGGCGCAGGCCGATGTCGTCTTTCTCGAATCAACCTACGGCGATCGCGATCATCAGCCTTACGCCGAGACGGTCGGCGAATTCATCGAGGTGCTGAAGCGGGTCGTGGCGGATAAGGGGAAGATTTTGGTGCCTACGTTTGCAGTCGGCCGGGCGCAATTACTGACCGCATTACTGGCCTCCATTTTCCGACAGAAATTGATCAGCCCTTTTCCCATCTTTCTCGACAGTCCCATGGCCATCGAGGCATCCCGCATCTATGCGCGCCATCAGGAACTCTTTGATGAGGAGATGATCGAATATCTGAAGGCTGGGCCACTGGCGCAGGATCTCACGACGATGAAGCTAACGCCGACGGCGGATGAATCGAAGCAGATCAATTTCTGCCCCGGCCCATGCTTCATCATGGCGGGCGCGGGCATGTGCAATGCCGGGCGCATCCTCCATCACCTTCGCCATAATCTCGAAAACCCGGCAGCTCATGTGATTATCGTCGGTTACCAGGCGAACGGCACGATCGGCCGCATGCTGGTCGAAGGGGCGAAAAGAGTCACCATTTTCGGCGATGTCTATACGGTACGGGCGCAGGTGCATACGCTGGGAGGCTTCAGCGCGCATGCCGGGCAGACGGATCTGCTGCATTGGTTTGAGGTCATCGCCCCATCCAAGCCGCGCGTGATTTTGACCCATGGCGAAAATGGGCCGCGCGAGGCGCTGGCCAAGCTGATTTCCGAGCGGCATGGCTTGGTGCCCATTCTTCCCAAGCTCGGCGATATCGTCGAGCTTTAGCTATAGACCTTTCATAATCGAACTGGCTCCTCTCGGAGGCCTGAAGGGCGGGCTATCTCTACACGGCGGGCCCGGTGCCCACTTCAATTTCATCGTACCGGTTACGGCGATAGATAAGAATCGATGCGATCCAACTGATGACAAAGACGCTGATGACGATGAAGCCCAGCAGGCCAAAGTTCTCGTTTAAGGTGCCGATGACACTCCAGAGGAGGCCCTGCAGCTTGAACTGGCCGCCGACAAGGCCGAGCGCCTCGATACCGCCGATCAAAAGGGCGACGAGTACGGAGACGAACGTGATCGTCATGTTGTAGTAAAGCTTGCGAATCGGCTTCACGAAGGCCCAACCGTAGGCGCCGAGCATCAGGATGCTATCGGTGGAATCGACGAGCGCCATGGCCGCGGTGAAGAGAGCCGGGAAGACGAGGATGGACCAGATTGGCAGCCCCTTTGACGCCTCCGTTGCCGAGATGCCGAGCAGCCCGACCTCGGTTGCCGTGTCGAAGCCAAGTCCGAATAGAAAGCCAAGCAGGTACATGTGCCAGCTTCGCCCGATCAGCCGGAAGAGACCCCGGAAGATTCGCCCAAAAAAGCCGCGCCGGGACAACATAAGATCGAGGTCCTCCTCCACGTATGGGCCGCCATTCTTGACCACGCCGAACGTGCGATAGACGGAGAGGAGGACGAGAAAATTGGCCGCGGCAATGGCCAGGAGGAAGAAGGCGGAAACCCCGGTGCCGATGAGTCCGCCGATGCTCTGGAAGGAATCGAAACGGTCCTTGATGGCGACCGAAGTCAGGGCAATCGCGACGGAGAGGCCGAAAACAATGGTGGAATGTCCCAGGGAGAAATAAAGGCCGACCCCGACCGGTCGCTGACCCTGCTGCATCAGCTTGCGGGTGACGTTATCGATCGCGGCGATGTGATCGGCATCGACGGCGTGGCGCAGGCCAAACGAATAGGCGAGCAGGGCCGTCCCTAACAAAAGCGGGTAACCATGAAAACAGTAGAAGGCCCAAAGCCAAGCCGCGATATTGGCTCCGATAAGGAGAAGATAAATACCCACGATCTTTGCTTTCAAATCTGCGGACCCCGCAAAAAGATGTGAAAGCGCCCTGTTCACATGGACACGGTTCCTTACAACTTTGCTAAGTCAAGGGGATGGCGAAGAATTTGATGTTGGACCGGGGAGCTCTTCGCGCGGCGACCGGAAACAACGGAAAGTGGCCCGGCAAGGATTCGAACCTTGGACCAAGTGATTAAGAGTCACCTGCTCTACCG
>JAMFSY010000054.1 GCA_026225555.1 Methylacidiphilales bacterium | reverse complement strand
CTTGTCGAAGGATCAGTTCTGCCTCGGCAACGAGAGGCAACCGAAACTGATCCTTCGACAAGCTCAGGATGACGGATTTTGGAGAGGCTATCTCAATGGAGAATTCCTCCACCTTTGTCCCTTCACTCTTTTTGGAACTCCCAAGGCGTGCATTTAGCCTGGAATCGCGGATTTTTTAAAGTCTTGGGCTTATCGTGACTTTTTTGTCCAGATGGGGATAGTTCCTGCTACCCACTGGGTTAGCCCCTTTTTCTATGTCCATTCACGCCGCTCTGAATCACGTCACGCACTACCGCTATGACCGCCCCATCAACGTTGGCCCGCAGATCGTCCGACTGCGCCCGGCGGCCCATTGCCGCACGCCGATCCTCAATTACAGCCTGAAGATCACACCCGCCAACCACTTCATCAATTGGCAGCAGGATCCCCAGGGCAACTACCAGGCCCGGCTCGTCTTTCCCGAAAAGACCGATGAATTCAAGGTCGAGGTCGATCTCACCGCCGACATGGCGACGATCAATCCCTTCGACTTCTTTCTCGAAGAAAGTGCCGATCTCTTTCCCTTCACCTACGACGCGATCAGCGCGCACGAGCTCAAGCCTTACCTCGAGCTGGAGAAACTCGACGATCATCTCAAGGAGTTCCTCGAAAAGATTCCCCGCTCCAAACGCAAGACCATCGACTTCCTCGTCGATCTAAACGGCCTGATCAAAAATGAGATCGGCTACATCGTTCGGCTCGAGCCCGGCGTGCAAACCTGCGAGGAAACGCTCGCGCTCAAGAGCGGCTCCTGTCGCGATTCCGCGTGGCTCATGGTCCAGGTCTGTCGCCAGCTCGGCCTCGCCGCCCGCTTCGTTTCCGGTTACCTCATCCAATTGACCGCCGACGTGAAGCCGGTCGACGGCGGTGCGGCTGGTCCGGAAAATGATTTTACCGATCTCCACGCCTGGACCGAGGTCTATCTTCCCGGCGCGGGCTGGGTCGGGCTAGATCCCACCTCGGGACTTTTCGCCGGAGAAGGCCACATTCCCCTCGCCGCGACATCGGACCCAGTCACCGCCGCCGCCATCACCGGCGATACGGAGAAGACCGAAGTGGAATTCGACTTCCACATGGAAGTCACCCGCATTTTCGAGAGTCCCCGCGTCACGAAACCTTACCGCGAAGAGCAATGGCTCGAGATCGAGGCGCTGGGTCGACGGATCGACGGAGAACTCAACGCGCGGGATGTCCGCCTCACCATGGGCGGCGAGCCCACCTTTGTTTCCACCACGAACCGCGATGGTCTCGAATGGAACTTCACCGCGCTCAGTCCGGAGAAACAGGCGAAGGGCGAAATGCTCCTCAAACGCCTCCGCAAGCGGTACTCGGGTGACGGCTCGCTGCTTCACTTTGGCCAGGGCAAGTGGTATCCGGGTGAAGTGCTGCCCCGCTGGGCTTACGGCTGTTACTGGCGCAAGGATGGCCAGCCCATCTGGCAGGACGACGCCCTCATCGCGGAAACCGGCAAGGACTACCAGGTCACCGCAAAGGAGTCGGGACGGTTTTTGACCACACTGGCGAAAAAGCTCGGCTTGGAGGACAAATTCGTCCGCGAAGCCTACGAGGATATCTATCACTACCTCTTTGAGGAATCGCGCCTGCCTTACAACGTCTCGTCGCTCGACTCGAAAATCAAGACCGCCGAGGATCGTGCGCGTCTCGCGAAGGTTTTCCGGCAAGGACTCGACAACGTCATCGGCCACGCACTGCCTGTCCTTCGCGCCACCACCGGCACGGAAAAACCATGGCGGTCGTCCATCTGGCATCTTCGCACCGAGCACCTGATGCTCATTCCCGGCGACTCGCCCATGGGCTATCGCCTGCCGCTCGAATCGCTTCCCTGGGCGCCGGCATCCGACGCCGTGCAGATCGTGGCGCGCGATCCGATGGAGCACCGTTCCTCATTGCCGCCGGTTACTTCAAAAAAGAAGGCCGCCGCGGAAAAGGGAATTACTCCCGAACCAGAAACGGCCACGGTTCCCGGCGAATATCCGCCTGTCGCCGAAGGTTCGCCCGATGCCGAGGTTGTCCGCACTTCCATCTGCGCGGAGCCGCGAAACGGCATCCTCCATATCTTCATGCCGCCGACCGCCGATGCAGGCGATTACCTCGAGCTCATTGCCGCGGTCGAGGAAACCGCCGCGGAACTGGAGCAACCGGTCCGCATCGAAGGCTATGCGCCGCCGCATGACAGCCGTCTGCAGAATTTCAAGATCACGCCCGATCCCGGCGTCATCGAAGTCAACCTTCATCCCGCCTCCAATTGGTCCGAGCTCTCCTACAACACCGAGGTGCTTTATGAGGAGGCGCGGCACTGCGATCTTGGCACGGAAAAATTCCTGCTCGATGGCCGGCATACGGGCACCGGCGGCGGCAATCACGTCATCCTCGGTGGCGCGGTCCCGACCGACAGCCCGATCCTGCGCCGTCCCGACCTGCTGCGCAGCCTGGTTGGTTACTGGCAAAATCATCCATCCCTGTCCTACCTCTTTTCCGGCATGTTCATCGGGCCCACCAGCCAGATGCCCCGGGTGGATGAGGCGCGCAACGACGTTCTTTACGAGCTCCAGCTCGCCTTCGACCAGGTGCCCGAATACGGCCACATCCCGCCGTGGATGGTCGACCGCATCTTCCGCAACATCCTCACCGACGTCACCGGCAATACCCACCGCGCCGAGTTTTGTATCGATAAGCTTTTCTCGCCCGATGGCGCGGCGGGCCGTCTTGGCTTGCTCGAATTGCGCTGTTTTGAAATGCCGCCCCACGCGCGCATGAGCCTCACCCAGCAGCTACTGCTGCGTGCGCTCGTCGGCAAATTCTGGGATCGCCCTTACAAGCAGGCGCCGGTACCCTGGGGCTCGCAGTTGCATGACCGTTTCTTGCTACCCCACTTCTGCGCGCAGGATCTCAATGATGTGATCGAGGATCTGAAGCGTTCCAGCTACGTCTTCAAGCCGGAGTGGTTCGCGCCGCACCTGGAATTCCGTTTCCCGCTTCAAGGCGAAGTCTCCTATGGAGGCGTCGATATGGAGATCCGCACCGCGCTCGAACCGTGGCATGTGCTCGGCGAGGAAGGCACGGCGGGCGGCACCGTCCGCTATGTCGACTCGTCCGTGGAAAAGCTCCAGGTCAAGATCGACAACGCCATCGAGGGCCGCCACATCGTCACCTGTAATGGTCGCCGCGTGCCCATGCATTCCACTGGCACGCCGGGCGAATTCGTGGCGGGTGTCCGCTTCCGCGCCTGGCAACCCTCCGAGGCACTGCATCCCACCATCGGGGTCGATGCCCCGCTGACCTTCGACCTGATCGATGGCTGGACGGGACGCTCCCTGGGTGGCTGCGTTTACTATGTCTCCAGCCCCGGCGGTCGGAACTGGACCACGATGCCGATTAACTCCAACGAAGCGGAGGGCCGCCGCCTCTCGCGGTTCCGCGCCTTCGGCCACACGCCCGGACCGGTCTTCGTCCCGCCCTATCCGACCGCGCGGGCCGATTTCCCGCTGACGCTCGATCTGCGAAAGAATTAAATAGGGACGGCAGTCTCCTGCCGTCCCGCTAATTGCCCTTTCAAAGCTGCTTCCCGCCCCTAGGGTGGCGGAAACTCCCTTATTCTTATGAACTCCAAATTTCCCTTTATCATCATCGCCTTCGGCTCCGGCTTCGCCCTGCTTGCGATCATCCTCGTTTTGCTCTTTTTCACCGCCACGGTGGAAACCGGCAATGTCGGTGTCGTGACCAATTTCGGAAAAGTAACCGGCGCGGTGCTCGATTCCGGCTGGCATCTCGTGGGACCGATCGATCACGTCAATGAGATCAGCATTCGCACGATCACGACGCAGACCGACGCCACCTGCTTCTCTTCCGACTTGCAGGAGGTCAACATCACCCTCGCCGTACAAACGCGCATCACGAAGGAAAACGCGACGGAGATCTACAAGAATTACGGCTCGGAATACATGAGCCAGGCCGCCCCCAAGATTCTCGACGCGCTGAAGGCGGAGACCGCGAAATATGAGGCGGCGGAGATCATCGCGAACCGCGACAAGATCCGCAGCGAAAGCTTCAAGGCCGCCCAGACGCGCCTGCAGGGCTTCGTCGAAGTGCAGGATCTTTCCATCGTCAACGTGACCTTCTCCGCTGATTACGAGAAGGCGATCGAGTCCAAGCAGGTCGCGCAGCAACGCGCCGAGCAGGCGAAGTACGAATTGCAGCAGGCCGAGGTCGAAGCGCAAAAGCAGGTCGCCACCGCCAAGGGCGAGGCCGAAGCGATCCAGATTCGCGGTGACGCGCTGGCAAAAAATCCGGCGGTCATCCAACTCGAACTGATCAATAAATGGGACGGCAAATCGCCCGAGACGCTGGTCACCGGCGGGACGGGCGGCGGCGTGCCCTCAATTGTTCTCCCCGTCTCGAGCAAATAGGACTATATTTTCTCCCATGAAGGTCCTGCGCATCCTGGCGGTCCTCGTCGCAATCGCCTTTGTCCTGCTGTTGATCGTCGGATTCGATAACATGCTGGCGCTGCTCCGCTCGCGCGTTGCTCTGTTCCTCGCGCTCGCACCGCTGGTCGGGCTTTTCCTCTGGAGTGTTTACCGGGCCTTCAAACCGCGGAAAGAGCCGAGGAGGCCCATCATCGATATCACCCCGCCCGATCAGCAGGGGTGATGGAGCTTTCCCGCGCGACCGTCTAAGAGCTTGCTGAAAAAGGCTCATTCTCATGCTGTCATCCTGAGCTTGTCGAAGGATCAGTTCGGATGCCTCATTTTACCGAGGCAGAACTGATCCTTCGACAAGCTCAGGATGACCGGCAATTTTTCAGCAAGCTACTAAAGATGGGAGCCGCCCCTATGGATTGGTGTGCTGATAAGCGTTGCTCGCCGGGACGAGCGGCTGCGCGTCGAGGCTGCCTTGGCTTCCATTCTCCGCACCGGATTCGATCTGGGCGAAACCCCAGTTGAACAGGATCTCGGCATCGAGCCATTTGTTGGGACTATCGAGCAGCGTCAGCAAAATTTCGTGTCCATTCCGGTCCACCGCGGCGGCGTAGGTGTGGCGTGAGGCAACCGTCCAGCCGGTCTTGGCCGGTCCCATGCCGGGATAAACGCCGAGCAGTTTATTATGATTGTGAAGCGTCTGCGTCCGAGCCGCGGTCGTGAGCACATACTGTCTCGTGCTGCAGATCGCGCGCAGCTCCGGGTAAGCAATGACCTTGCGGAAGATCTGCATCAAATCCTTGCACGAGGTGTAGTGCGTCCCCGTGGGAGCAGGCAGCCCGTTGGGATTATAGAAATGCGTGTTGAAAAGCCCCATGGCCAGCGCGCGCTGGTTCATCATCTGCACAAAAGCATCCGTGGTCCCGGCGACGGAGCGTCCCAGGGCCCGCGCGGAATCATTCGCCGATTCGATCAGCAGCGCGTGGAAGAGCTTGTTTACCGAAACCGTCTCGCCCGGAATCAGAGGCACGGAACTTGGTTCGACGCGCGTATCGTCCTCATCGATGGTCACGTTGCCCTTCATCCCGCCGTTCTTTTCGTAGACGATCAGGGCCGTCATCAGCTTGGTCGTGCTCGCGGGCAGCAGACGTTCATCAGGATTTCGGGCGTAGAGGACCTCGCCGGTCTGCCCGTCGATAAGCAGAGCCCCGACGGCGGCGATCCGGTCGGGCGGCGTCAGACGGGGCCGCGTGTTGTTATAGTCCTTGAAGAAATAGCTGTCCTTGGCATTCGCCGATCCGATCCAGCAAAACAGCCCTAACCAAAAAGCAAGGGCAAGAAAAGCGATCCGGCGCGAGAAACTATGGGTGAAGCGCAGAGCGTGATTCGGCATGGTTCGCTGGCGCCAGGGCGGCGGTTATCCGGGTGGTCAGGTCATGATTTCCGGGGTCTTTTTCCAGGGCTCGGCGCCAGGCCGCGATCGCTTCGCGCCTGTGACCCAATTTCAAAAAAGCATCTCCGACATGTTGTAAAACCACAGCGTCATTGTTGGTCATAACCGCCGCCCGTTGCAAGTACGGTAATGCATCATTTGCTTTTCCCATCTTAAAATAAACCCAGCCCCAGGTGTCCTGAATGGCTCCATTGTCTGGATCGAGTCGCCCGGCGTGTTCGCTCAAAGCCAGGGCCTCACTCAAATGAGTGCCATGGTCGGCCCAGGAGTAGGCGAGCTCGTTCATCAGGTCGGAGTTCTCCGGATATTTCCCCAGCCCCTCGCGCAAAAGCGGCTCGATCTGGTCCTCCTTTTTCGCGAGGTCCATCGTCAGCGCGGTTTCCAGGTAATAGCTCGGGTTGAATACATCGGTCTCCGAGCCTGAGGCCAGCGTGCGCATCGCGTTCAGGCAGGCAAGCGCCTCGGTATATTTCTTCGCGTAGCGGTCCTGGATCGCCTGGTAAAAAAGAATCTTGGCCGATTGCGGAAAGCGGCCGCGCGCGGTCGCGAGGGTTTTTCCCGCCTCCTTCACCTGCTGATTGCCGAGCTGGAAAACGGCGAGCTTGAGATAGGCTTCCGGCGGGCACGTGGGCGAGGCAAACGAGCGATCAAACCAAGTCTGGGCCTTTGCGTGTTGATGAGCGCCTTCATAGGCGACGCCGAGATCGGCCTCGAGTCCCGGGTCGTCCGGCTGCTCCGCGAGCGCGTCCTGCAAAAGTCCGATCGCGTCGGAGAATTTATCGTTGTCGAGATAGAGCCTGCCCAGCATCTCGCGCAGACCGCTCATGTTCGGATTCAACTCATACGCCAGGCGGTAGTCCTTCAACGCGACCGCCTTCTGCCCCATGTCCAGTTCAAGTCGCGCGCAATGCAGGATGATATCGACGCTGGAAGGTTCAAGTTCACTGGCTTCGCGCAGCGTCTTCAACGCCTCCTGTTTACGACCGAGATCCTGATAGGCCTCGGCGAGAAGCGTCAGACGCTCCACGTCCGGCGGACCTTTCGCCACGGCTTCCTGGTAAATAGGCAGCAGAGTTCGCAGCACCACATCGCCGGAAAGCGCGTGCGATTCGCTCCGCGCCACCTCGACATAAAGCCGGGCCAGCGTGAGCCAGGTGGAAGCTGGGACCTTGTTGCCATTCTTGAGAATGTCCTCGATATGAATCACCGCGCCGGAGAGATCGTCCTGGTCTCCCGCGATTTCCAGCAGCACGCGCATGGAGGCCGCCTGGGTGGGATCGCGAGTGAGCGCCTGGGTACAGAGACGCAAGGCATCGTCATTCTGCGAGCGCAGGCGCTGGGTGTAACCGAGCATCGATTCGATCGCCGCCGAATCGGGATTGGAAACGACCGCGGCCTGCAATTGCTCGAAGGCCGATTCAACCTGCCCGGTCTGCAGCAGGATGCTGGCGATTTTCACCTGCGCATCGCCAAAGCGGGGATCGAGCTTCACCACCTGCCGCAATTGCTCGAGCGCCTTGGCCGAATCGCTGTCCGGCCCCGCCAGGGAAATCAGGGCCTGCGCATAGAGCGCATTGGCACGGCTTTTCGTCTCCGCTTCGGGGGCGAGCTCGCCGGACATGAGGCGGTCCTCCGCATCGGTAAGATGGGTGGGTACACCTTCAATTGAAGGAGCGGACATCGGCGCGGCGATATCCGCCCCGATTCCCACCCCGTAGCCGAGGCAAAGAAGGCACGCGGTCAGCTCCAGCGAGGATGGTAAGCGACATGCAGGCACAGTTGAAAATACGCCGGGTCGCCTCAAGAGGAAAGACCGGTTGCACGAGTCTGCGCGTCCGCCGTTGGTAAGTCAGGCACAACAAGGCGCCCTTCCCGATGACGGAAGCAGTAGCTGGCGTATTTCCCGGAAGAACCTGATTGGACCGCGCATGGCGCGGCCGTCCTCTTGCCCGGACGCGGAGGACTAAGCCTTGTAACGCAGCCGCTTCTTATGCCGATTCGCCTTCATGCGCTTGCGGCGCTTGTGTTTGGCGATTTTGGCTTTGCGGCGTTTTTTGATGGAACCCATAGAAAGAAAGGAGAAAAGTAGAGTGGGACGTTTTAAAGATGTTCTAGTTAATACACAACCTTATTCAGCGGATATTCTATAATTCCTTCTGCTCCCAGTTCTTTAAGCCGGGGAATAAGATCGCGCACGACGGACTCGTCGATGATGATTTCCACCGCCGTCCAAGTGGGGTCGGCCAGAGGTGAAATGGTAGGGTTGCGCAGCGCGGGCAGCGTGGCGGAGAGTTTCTCCAGCACGGCCTTGGGCACGTTCATTTTTAGGCCCACTTTTTCGCGGGCATTGAGTGCGCCGATCAGCAGCAATTGGAAGCTTTCCAGCTTCCGGCGCTTTTCGGGATCCGCATAAACGTCCTCGTTCGCGATGAGTTGCGGGTAACTTTCGATGATCGTTTCGATGATGCGCAGTTTATTGGCGCGGAGAGAAGAGCCGGTCTCGGTCAGATCGACAATCGCATCGACCAGTTCCGGCGTCTTGACTTCAGTCGCGCCCCAGGAAAATTCGATCTCGGCCGTGACGTTTCGCTCGGCGAGGTAACGCTTGGTGGTCTCCACCAATTCAGTGGCGATGCGCTTGCCCTGAAGGTCCTTGATGCTCTTGATCTCGGAATCCTCCGGCACGGCAATGACCCAGCGGGCGGGCAGGCTCGTGGCCTTGCTGTAGGCGAGGTCGCACAGAACCTTGACCTTGTGGCCGCTTTCCTGCACCCAGTCCTTGCCGGTGATGCCGAAATCGAGAAATCCCTGCGCCACATAGCGGCTCATTTCCTGGGGGCGGACCAACCGCGCCTCCAGCTCGGGATCGTTGATGTACGGTTTGTACCCGCGGCTCGACGATTGCACCTTGAAGCCGGCCCGGGCGAGCAATTCGATGGTCGATTGCTCGAGACTGCCCTTGGGCAATCCGAAGCGAAGTGGGGTTTTGAGTGACATGGGAAAGCCTGCCATCCTGAGCCCTGAAAAAAAGATGTAAAGGCATTTGCGCCGGAATCACCGGACGGCCCATGTACAAAAGCTTCCGGCTGGATTAGAATTTCCTCACCAGGGGCCGCATGAGTTTCATCGAATTCACCGAACGCTTTAACCATTTCCACTATCGGCAAAGCATCCGCAAACTCGGCGAGGCCGACATCCATCTCGCGCGGGAATGGAGCATCAATCTCATCCGCAAGGAGCACCCGGATCTCACCCCGGAGCAGGTGGAGCGCTTTTACGAAAACCTGATCCACGTGCAGGTCACGGCCGTCGATGAGTGGACGCGGCGGATGAGCTAGCTTCCGGCCCGCTTACGTCTTGTTCGCCTTTTCCACGTTCCGCTTCGCCATATCCTGCAGAATTTGGATGACCTGAGGGTCGAGCGGATGCGGAATCATCAACTCGCCATTGCTCAACTGAACATCGATCGTCGGCGCGTAAATGATATAGCCGTTGAGCATCACCACCATGATCTTGCCCTGATTTTCGCCCGTGAAGGCGTCGAGGTTGACCCGCCCCTCATGGTTGAATTCGAAGTAGACGTTACCGGAGGGATCGGTATGCACATCGATCAATTCCGCCTCGGTCACCTCCGGCAGGGCTCGAATCTGGATGGTCTCGTTGTTTGGTGGAACCTGGATGGTGTGAGCCTCGGTTTCCGGCAACCCCTCCCCGGCGGTCTGCACGTAGATCCGCATCAGGATGCCCGGGGGCTTATGTCCCGCCTGGGCTGGCGTCACCATCAGACACAACCATCCGGCCAATAAAATCATCCAGCGCATCTTTCCAGCCTAGGAGGTTGCTGAAAAAGACTCACTCTCAAAAATTTTGGTCATCCTGAGCTTGTCGAAGGATCAGTTCTGCCTCGGTAAAAGCAACAGGCAACCGACCTGATCCTGCCACATGTGTGTGCGACAACCTCAGGATGACTGCCTTTTTCAGCAAGCTCTTAGAGAACGAAAATGGCAAAGGCAAAAAGTTTGAATCCTTGGACACCTTCGTTAGCATGATCGGTTATGCGATGGATTTCCGTTCTCTCCCTCTTTTTTGCTGTAACCGCCGCGCCTGAACTTGCCTCGGCCATCGATGTCAGCCCGAGCAAGGACACCATTCCTCGCGGCTCCTACGACACCGGCGGCAACCGGTTCACCATTTTCAACGGCGATCCCAAACGCATCCAGCGCGCCAACGCGGTCGATCCCAAGGCATTCGAAGCCAAGGTGGAAATCTCGCCCAATCCGCTTTCACTCAATGTCGTGAAGCAGGTCGGCCCGAACCCCAGCGTGAAGATCTCTTTTTCGATCCGCAATCACGCCAAGAAGACCTACACGCTCTCCTTTCCCACCGCGCAACGCTGGGATTTTCGCATCATCAATTCGAGTGGCGGCGTGGTCTACACCTACACAGATGATCACGAATTCGTGCAGGTCATCGGCGCCTCCATGGTGAATGAGGGCGACAAGCTCTCCTATTCCGAGAGCGTCGATTTCAACGACATGACGATTCAGCTGACTCCCGGGACTTATACTGTCCAGGCGGTAATGGCGAACTATCCCGAGATGCACGCGGAGACCCAGTTCATCGTGTCGGAGTAAAAATTCCCCGCCGGACCTGCGGTCGGCAGTAATTGCGACGGTCTGCGTCCACCGTCGAGTCCGAGGTAGCCGCCGATCGCCGGGCGACGGCTCTTTATCCACCGCCTATTTCGGCAGAGGCTCGGAATTCTCCGGCGGCGCAACAGATGGCGCTGCCATCGTGCCGGGAGACGGGACACCATCATCGTCCCGGAATGTCCTCGGACCGGTGTCATGCAACGGCGCGGGTGGAGCATCCGGCTCGTAAGTCGGATCGTTGAGCGGCTTGCTCGCCTCGGTCGGATCGGGGGCGCTTTGCTTCAGGTCAGGTTTCACGCCGTGATTGATCAGGGCGCGCACCTCGTCGATGGTCAGCGGACGATCCGGCAAGTCCTTCATGCTTTCCATTCCCTGATTCATCCGGTCCAAATCATTTTTGACCAGGTCGGTCTCGCGCCCGTGGTAAGTCTTGTCGGAAAGAGACGAGGCGTAGGTCTTGACGTCATGACCGCCGAGCGTCGCGGTGCGTCCCTGCAAATCGGAGGACAGGGAGGCGAAAGCCGCCGTCTTGTCCTGGCCGGCATCGGCGCGACTCGTGCCAAAATTCTTATCGTAACCGGACGCCTTGTGGCCCAGGTCATTCGCGGAAGACGTGGCGAATTTGGTCTGCCACTCGCTCTTGTCCCCTTTGCCTTCGGGAAAGTAGGACTTGGTGAGGAAGGTGCGTTCCAGGTTCCTTTGATACGAAGTCCCGTCGGGAGAGACCACCGTCTCGCTCGACGCGTAAGTCTTATTTGCGAAGGGGCTGGCCTGGTTGAAGCTGAATTGGGTCGACTTGTTCGAGCTGCTCGAATCCTTGACGTTCTTGAACGGATTCGAAGAATCCTTGACCTGGATGTAGGCGGTTTTATCCCCCTGCTTCACCGGCACCAGCCGATATCCGGGACGCGCCACGGGTTTGGCATCATCCGCATGCCCGAGCGATCCGGACGCCAGAAATCCGGCGATCAGAAAAAGGCAAGGACGCGAAACGTGGGACAAGCCAGGCAACACGTCCTCCTGTATAAACTTAAAGGCGTTCACGGTCAATCTTACCTCCGAGGTAAAAGAGGCCTCTTCGCAACTTCGAGGCATTCCGAGGTAGCCGTCGCACGCCGTGCGGTGGTGTCTCTTCGAGGGATAATCGGAGCTTGAGAGCTTTTCTTCTCTCCTCCACCGCACGGCGTGCGGCGGCTACCACCGAGCCGAAACGAGCTTGGGGGATTTAGATCTAAAGAGATTAAAAATACAAAGGGCGGGCCTCGTGAGAAGCCCGCCCTTCGTCCAACCAAAACAGGGAGTAACCTAGACGGCTTTCTCGCCGCTTTCCTCTGTACGGATACGGAAGGCCTCGTCGACCGGAATGACAAAGACTTTGCCGTCGCCGATCTTACCGGTTTTCGCCGCTTCCAGGATCGTCTTGACCACGATGTCCGCACGATCGTCGGCGGCGACGACCTCGATCTTCACCTTGGGGAGGACGTCCACCGTGTATTCGCTTCCGCGGTAGATTTCCTTGTGCCCTTTTTGGCGGCCGAAGCCTTTGACTTCGGTGATGGTCATGCCTTCGACCCCGGCCTGGGTCAGAGCGGCTTTGACATCCTCGAACTTGAAAGGCTGAATGATGGCTTCAATTTTTTTCATAAGTTCCAAATTTTCTTGGTTAGGCAGCGCGCCGTTTTTCCCTCGGCGCGCCGCCTGATTTAATATAGTGCCTGATCCGTCAGTGACTAGAGGATATAACCCTCTTCGCCGTGATCGGAGATATCCAGACCGGCTTCTTCCTGTTCCACCGTCGGGCGCAGACCCAGGGTGAACTTCAGGGCGTAGCCGATGATGGCGGTACCCACCACAGACAGGACGATCGTGAACAGGATGACCTTGAGCTGCTCCTCATAGAGCAGGTGGCCCTTGCTCCAGTCGCAGAGGTCCTTCAGGTTGGTATCCAGGTTGGCATTGACCGTGTCGGTCGCGAGGAAGCCCGTGGCGAGAGCGCCGCAGGTTCCACCGATGGCATGCACGCCGAACACGTCGAGCGCATCATCATAACCGAGCAGGGGCTTCAGGTAGGTGGTGGTCAGGAACGGAATCGTTCCGGCGATCAACCCGATGATCATGCCGCCATCCGGGCTCACGAAACCGCAAGCAGGAGTGATGACAACCAGACCGGCAACCGCGCCGGAGCAGAAGCCAACCACGGTGGCCTTGCCCTTGAGGAAGAACTCAACGGTGGGCCAGACGAACGAGGCAACAGCCGTCGCGAGCGTCGTGGTGGTGAAGGCGTTGGACGAGATCACGTCGGCGGCGGCGGCGCTGCCGGCATTGAAGCCGTACCAACCGACCCAGAGCAGGCTCGCACCGATGAAGGTGAGCACCGTGCTGTGCGGCGAGAAGTGGGTTTTACCCCATCCGGCACGCTTGCCCACGATCAGGGCGAGGATCAAACCGGAGTAACCGGAGGACATATGCACCACCGTGCCACCCGCGAAATCGATCGCGTGGACCGGGGCCTTGGCATTGAACGCACCGTTGAACGCGCCGTCCACACCCCACACCGCGTGAGCGAGAGGGAAGTAAACGAGGAACATCCACGCGCCGATGAAAATCAGCAAAGCGGAGAACTTCATGCGTTCGGCAATCGCGCCGACGATCAGCGCCGGGGTGATGACCGCGAAGGTCAACTGGAAGCACGCGTACACGTTCTGGGAAACCCAGTACGAGTAGTTGGTGTTCGCAACGGAGTTAACGCCGTTGAACTTCCAGAAGGTCAGATCACCGAGGATCGACCAACCTTGCGTGGCATACGCCGCGTTGCTGCTGAAGACCAGGCTGTAACCAACCAGGTACCAGAGGATCGTCACCAAACCGGTGATGCCGAAACACTGGGCCAGGACGGACAGGATGTTCTTGCGACGAACCAGACCGCCGTAGAACAGAGCCAGGCCGGGCAGGGTCATCATCAACACGAGCGCGGTGGATGTCATCATCCAGCCGTTATGGCCCGGGCCGGTGCCGGTGAGCTTCGTGGGCGTCTTGCCCGTGGCATCGGCTTGGGCGCCGGTCTCGGCGTTGTTAATGTAGGCTTCCAGATCCGACAGGCGCTGTTCCGTGGTAACCACGGGCGCTGCGGGAGCTGCAGGGGCGGCGGCAGGAGCAGCCGCGGGGGCGGGTGCAGCGGCAGCCGGGGCGGCGGCAGGAGCGGTATTGGTCTGGGCGGTCGCCACGGAGGCACCGACCGTCAACACCACACCAAGTACCGACCATCGGACGATGGACGAAAGACGTTTGATCATAAATTTTTCTATAAAGTTGAACTAAAATTGTTTTTTGATGACTGCGAAGGGCTCTGCCCGAAGGCGAGCTCCAAAAAAGGCTAAGCGGAAAAAGGTGGGTCCATAAGCGGGGGTGCGCGCGGGCTTTCACAAGGGTTGATTTGCCAACAGAAGGGTTTCGAGACACGACGCTCCGTGCTCAGTAAATATTGAAGGCCGCGGGGCCAGTCGATAAATCGACCTGGTCCGGAGTTGGCATTCCGGCTGGCCCGGCTGTCCTGGGCGAACCGATTATAGTTAATGTCGTATGGTGCTTTTTGCTCAGTCCGCTTACTTTCGAGTAAGGAGTTTTGGACATGCGTCGACAAGGCTCCTCCCGAGTGAGATAAACCGATTTGTCGCGCATCGCAGACCGTGAAACTCACGGTCAACGCCACGACCAATCCAGTCCATTTTCTCCTCTGACTTTTTGTAACTCTGAGCTGAATCAGACGCACGGACTGACCCTTAGCACGTCTTATGCCAAGGGATTTTTCCGAAGGACGGCGCTATCAGAGACTTGAAGCGGAGGCCAACGAAGCGCACAAGTAGAAAGTCATCACCGAATGATCTCAGAAATTCTACCCAGCTTATCCCCTTTGTGAAATATCGCCCCAAGACACCGCCCGAGGCCACGCCCTTCCACCGGGGAAGGAAGCCTGCTCGCCCCGCCGCCCCGATTTCATCCGCTCCGTTGCAATGGATTTCCACTGCGATCTGGGCCGCCATGGTTGCGGAAAAGACCGACGCGCATCGCCTCGCCTCTGCTCCCGGCATGTGGCTGGAGCGCTTCGGTTCCGATCTCCTGCTCTCCTACCAAAGCGAGGCGGCGCGTGATGTGGTGCTGGCCGAACTCGACGAGCGTTGCGCGGCCTACTCGTTTCAGCCGCGGCGGATCTTTGGAAAGTATCTCCCGCAGCACGCGGCGGAGCGGGGCGCGCCCGCTCTCCTTCGCGGAGACGCAACGCTGCCGTTGGCCACTGAAGTGCGGGAGGCGAACATTCTCTACGGGCTCGATTTCGCCGTCGGTTATTCGGCGGGACTCTTCATCGACCAGCGGGTGAATCGCGCGCGCGTGCGGGAATACCGGCCTCGCCGCCTCTTGAATACCTTCGCCTACACGTGCTCGTTTTCACTCGTGGCCGCGCTCGCCGGGGCGGAGACGGTCAGCGTCGATCTCTCCCGCCGCTCGCTGACGCGCGGCGAGGAGAATTTCCAGCGCAACGGCATCGATCCCAAAGCCGGGCACCAGTTCATTCCCGACGATGTGCTGGCCGTGCTGCCGCGTCTCGCGCGGCGGGAGGAGAAATTCGATTCGATCATCGTCGATCCACCGACCTTCTCGCGCAACCAGACGGGCGAGGCCTTCCAAGTGCAAAAGGACTTCGATCGCCTGGTCGGGCTCGCGCTGGAAGTCGCCGCGCCCGGCGCGAAAATCCTGCTCTCGGTCAATCACTCGGAGATGCGCGTGACGGATCTTGAGCGCATCGCGCGCATCGCGTTGCATCTTCAGCGGCGCACGGGACGTTTCAGTTCCAGCACGCCGCCGGCCGATTTTCCACCAGGCCATGGGGCGAAAACGGTGTGGCTGGAGTTGACGTAATCCCGGAAAGGACCCGCGGCTCACCGTGCGGCTTAGCCTATAGGAGCTTGCTGAAAAAGGCAGTCATCCTGAGCTTGTCGCACACACATGTGGGCGGATCAGGTCGGTTGCCTGTTGGCTTTTGCGGAGGCAAAACTGATCCTTCGACAAGGGATCGATAGCCGCCATCTCCTTTCCTAAGTTTCTATAGTATAGCAAGTTACTTCATATGCGGCAAGTCTTTTTCGGTAAATTTTTGCATGGAAAAGTAACCTCCTGTTATGCACACCGAAGGTAGAATGGTATGCAGCCGCTATGGTTTTGGTTAAGTGGTCCATGACGTGGGCGCTGATGATTCTCATCCTGCATGGTTAACCTTCGCTTTGCCGCTTCTCCATCTCTAGGACCAAGCTCATGTCTAACAAGTACGAGCGTTCGGCCCTTAAATTGGGGATTGCACTGGCCCCCTTGATCTTCGCGGCGATTTTGTCCATGCGCTCCCGCGGGAGTTTCTCGTAGTTGTTCTGGATTTCAAGTGCACGCGCCTTGAAGATGTCTGCAACTAACACCGATACTCCCGCCGGATGATGAGCTGTTTCCATCGTTCCAGTGGTCCTGATCTTTTGGGCATTCATCGGTTCTGGGTAGGGCGCAAACGGCGCCAGATCATGTCCTGACAGAAGAAAGAACATGCCCGGTAGCTTGAGATAAATGATCCAGAACGAGAAATCCGGTGGATTGAAATCGAACGCCTTGCCATCAATCGACTCGAAGAAGTATGTGTTTATCCCAGGAGGAAAACGGTCAATCGAGGTCACTGGAAACAGGAACACCATATACATGGTGGAAGTAATGGAGGCAGGCCCCTTGGAGAGTAAAGCAAATCGCAGATTTTCTGAGATCGCCAGCAGGTCGGGCGGGAGGGGCTTAGCGGGATTCTTTTCCGCTAGAAGATGGATGTATCGGAAAAACAGAGAGGCGGTGAACATACCTAGCTCATCGCTGTACTGAAATTTACTGAGGCTATTGTTCTGGAACGGGTCGAAGACGGTCTTGCAAAACCAGTCCTCCACCTTGCAGAAGAGAAGCTCGCAGTCGGAACAGAGATATTTTCCTTTCCAGCCATCCTGAAAAATTTTGTTTAACCTGTCAGAATGGATAAAGGTGCCGACAGGGCTTCCTTTTTTGAGCCTCTTGATGACGAAATTGGGAACTACATGGCTCCCCTCAATGGGGATGTTGGAGTGGCACAAGATGCAGGCTGGAGGCATTGAGACAATCTCGGTTAGCTGTGAAATTTGACAATGTGTTGTTTGAGCTTTGGCCATAAATTGCCATTGCATCTCTAACTACACTACACCGCCATGAAAATTACGCATCCAGGTAAGGCATGGGCAAGAAAGCCCACCACACAACCCGAAACCCGCCGGCGTCCGTGCGCAGACGGCGACCAACGGAAGCCTCATTCCTCTCCCCCGCGTTTTGAATCCCGCCCCCCTCTTCCTTCTGGGGGCGGGATCAAGACGCGGCACACGAACCTCCGAAAAAAGCAGGCGACGTGACGCGAGCACGCGGCGCGGCGGCTGCTCGGCCTCCACGGTCACCACAAGGGCCAGGTAAAACATTGCCCACCGAAGAAAACAAACGTCCGTTGCTTGCGGGACGTTTCCTTAAAGAAAAGCAGGAAAGTTTGCCAAACCCAAAAACTGATAGCGGGGGAGACGGCAAAAGCTTGCGAGGCATTACCTACCAAGAGTATGGATAGATATACAAATAGGCTGACCTTGAAATACCTTGAATCAAATTATCAGCAGTTCCTCAACGGGACGGCCTTTGGTATTGATCTGGGAACCGCTTCCATCGGATATGCCGTTCGTAAAAAGCGCGATTTTCCACAAGTAGGCTCATTGCTTTGTTCCGAAGCTATTAACGACCTATCCAAACGGCGGGAGCTTCGTCGTCAGCGGCGCACGCTTCGTAACCGTACCTATCGGCGCAAGTGGTTTGCTCGTGAATTGAGTCACCTATTGGGCCTATCGCAGCCACCAAATCTACCGGACGATCCTATTTCGCTGCGCTGTCGGGCTGTGCAGGGAGATGAAATGACTCCGCTCGAACTCTTTACCGGCTTGGTCCACCTCTTCAAGAGACGAGGATATGCAAAAGTTCCCTGGGCAAGTTGTGAAACTCGAAAGACTGATCCAGATAAGAAAAAGGAAGAAGGATTTATTCAAAGCGCCATCTCCGAACTCGAACAGGAAATGGAGTCAACGCACTGCACTTATCCCTGTCAGCTTCTTTCCCATCGCAGGGAGGAAAAAGGAACCAGTCCGCAAGACCATTGGGCGCGAAAAATTTATTGGCCGCGCGATCTGCTCGAAAAAGAATTTCGCGCCATAATCGAAGCTCAAAAGTCACGCTATCCTTTGCTCTGCGAAAAAGCTGACTGGTTATTGTTTGGAAATACCGAAGAACGCCGGGGTTTCCATGTCTTTTTCAAAGCGACGGAGGGACGTAATCCCGGCATTCTTGGCCTGCGCTGGCCACGCTTCGACAATCGTTCGCCCGGTCTGGATGCCCTCCGGCCTGTCGATGAACTGGGGCGACCATTGCACGTCGTGCGCCGGAAAGCCCAGGCCTTCTTGGATGCGCAATGGCAAGTTGCCTTGCAAAATTTTCGCGTTATTGAAATTGCCACGGGTGCCAAGCTTCGGCCCAATGCCGCAAGTCTGGCACGGTTGAAACAGCTTTATGATCTAAAGAAAAAATCGGCCTCGATAAAAATTCCGGTCAAATTATTGGAAACCTGGGCAATTGAGTTTGCCTCCAAATATAAGCTTATCGAGGGACAAACTGATCTGACGCCGGGAGGTTCAGGTGGTCGAGCACGCTATAGTACGCCCACGCTTTTGACTCTTGGAGAAGACGGGGCTTCTACGAATGCCCAACCCATTCTCCGTCGTGCGGGTGAATCAAAGGAAGCTGCACTTGATCGGTATCTTCGCGAAATTCGCCATCCGTTGGTTCGCCATCGATTGATTTTATTTCGGCAACTATTGGCCAAGTTGGTCAAGGATCACGGCGAACCGGATTTCATGATAGTCGAGGCTGCGCGAAGTTTAGCCGACAGCAAGGAGCAACGATTGGCCAGAATGAAACGTAATCGCGAGTTTCAACAAGATCGCGAAGACGCCGTTGATAAGCTGACTCATTTCGATCATTCTACCTCTCGCAAGGCGATCTTAAGATACAGGCTATGGAAAGAGATTGGATCAACGTGCCCCTTTTGCCTCGAAAAGAATATCGAGGTTTCCAATCTTTTTACTACAGCGGACATTGAACATCTGGTGCCGCAATCACGGGTGGACTGCAATGAGTTTTATAATCTCACGATCGCGCACGCCAAATGCAACCGGGAACTGAAAGGCAATAGAACGCCTTACGAAGCTTTTAATGACAAACCGAATTGGCCTGCAATTCAGGAAAACGCACGACAGTGTTTTAAGGGCAAAAAGCTTGAGCTTTTCCTCAGTCCCGAAGCTGAAACCAAAATCGAAGAAAAAGCGGATTTGCAACACACTGCCTACATCGCCAGAGCGGCCCGGCATGTGGCCCTTATTCAGTTGGGTTGGCTGGGTGAGGATGGGCGCGACCCCACGCCGGAAAAGCAAAATCCGGCCCTGCGATTTCAAGTAACCACCGGCCAATTGACGCATCGGTTACGCCAGGCTTGGGGGCTAAACCAGATTCTTCATGCCCTACCTGCACGCGAAGCTTGGGACGCCATGACGCCAGAACAGCAGCAGGAGGAGAAAGACAAAGCTGCACAAAAAAATCGCGGCGATTTGCGACATCATGCTTTGGATGCTGCGGTCATTGCTTCCACTCTCCCCTGGCTGGCGCATAGGACTCACGGCGCTGTGGATGAAAATGGCAATCATGGTTGGTGGACCCAAGACGAAAAAATGCGCTCGAAAGCCGCTAATCCCGTGGGTCTGGATTTTCTTACAGTGAAGCGGCTTATGGAGGCTGCCGATATTAAGCAACACGTTTCCCGTAGCCCCCATCAACAAGCTTATAACACCACTCTTTATGCCAAGAAGGGGCAGGATTGCTATGCTGCGCGGGAAGTCTTCACTTCTTTAACACCGAAAAATCTGGAAGACATCTATCCTGAAACATTCAGGGAATACTGCCGCGCGGCTTGGAATCGTTATAAGGAAGAGGCGGTCGATTTGGACAAAGAGTTAAAAGTGTCAAAAAAATGTCTGCCCTCCGATTTCACGGCAAAGCTTTGCTTTTCCCATTTCCAAAAGTGGAGAGCTAATGACGCTCCAGAATTCACTTGGCCTCGGGAAATTAAAATCCCCATTCGTAATGTGCGCTTAATCAGCGTTAAAGACGATAAGGCTGTCATGTGTGCAAGCCTCGGAACTCATGGTTACGTCAAGCGCACCAGTTTTAAGGAGGTTCGCATTCATCGTTCGGCTGACGGCAAGGCACTTGTGCCTGTTTTTGTCCCGTTCTGGAGAAAGGATCAGCCCTTCTCTGATTATGAAGGCGATTTGAACCCAACTCCATTACGAGTGGTTCGCCGGGGTATGATCGTGCAGACCATTAAGCCGTTTTCCAATGGCCAGCCCGCCGGCAAATATCGCATTCTCGTTACCGGACAGGTCCAACTTAGATTGGTTCCGCATCACTTGGCAGATACGGAAGAGGCCTGTTTAGCAATTGGTCTTCCGAAAAAGGGGTTGCAGCCCTATTGGCCCGATTTTATCCGCGCACTTGGCTATGAGCTTCCACATCCTACATCTGCTCAGCCCCAATCTTCGGATTCGGGTCAAGCTTGACCAGCTTCAAATTGAAGATTCGGAATCGGGGCAGACACGCTCGGTTCCGCTGGAAGATATTGCCGTCATTATTTCTGCCGCCCCCGATTTTATCATCACCGCAGGAGCACTTCGGCGCATGGCGGAAATGAATGTTCTGCTGATGATTTGTAATCAAAAATTTGAACCAGTATCCCTAACGCTTCCCCATTTTTGTCCCACGAGCACCGAGGTGCTACGTCGCCAAGTAGAATGGACTTCGGCCTGGAAGCAGGCTGTTTGGCAACAGGTCATCACGGCAAAAATTCGCAATCAGGCGGAAGTGCTAAAGGAAACTCCACGATCCTATGAATTATTGAAGTCCATCGCCGAAAACTGTCTTACCCCGCCTCGAACCAAGCCATCCTCAGGACAAAATACCGCACAGGTTACGGCTTCAAAGCGCGATTTAGTACGTCAGTGGCATCCGGCTGCCTGCGAATCCCGCGCAGCTCGTCTTTACTGGCACAAACTTCTGCCCCAGCTAAGTCCAGACGCCGTTCGCCGGGAACCGGGCACTCGGGCAGGCGTCAATGGGATGTTGGATTACGGGTACGCCGTTCTCCGAACCGCTGTCCTTCGCAGCCTTGCTGCTCACGGTTTTATCGCGGCTCTTGGCATTCATCATAAGGCTAAGGCAGGAAGTTTTGCCTTGGCCGACGATCTAATGGAACCATTGCGCCCATTTATAGATGGCCGTTTGCGGAAATACCTTCATGACGGCGGGGCCGTGGGCGATATGAAAAAATGGGCACCCCACGCCGCTGGAATTTTGATAGCAGACGTTCCTATGCCCAAAGGCAAGATGAGACTCTTGAACGCCATCGACGATTATATCCAAAGCTTTCAACATACCAGCAATTCGGGAGTCTCTAAACCTCTTCAATTTCCCATGCTCTCAGTTTCGTGAAGAAAGCTCGTTCATCCATTTGCAGTAAATATCGCATGGCCTGGGTACTCGTTTTTTTTGATTTGCCCGTAGGCACTGACGAAGAGCGTCGGGATGCCAATCATTTCCGAAAGGACCTTCTCAAGGATGGTTATTTGATGGTGCAGTTCAGCGTTTATGCCCGCCCTTGTGGCAGCGCCGACCGCGTTGATACGCAAGTTCGTCGGCTCAAAAGTAAGATTCCACCCAAAGGCGAGGTCCGTGCGCTTACGGTTTCGGATGCTCAATGGGGCCGCATGATAATCATGCGGAGCCAAAAAATCAGCGCGTCCGAAGTTATGCCGGAACAAATGCTTTTTTTCTAAAAGGAACGGCGGCCGCCTGCTTTCGCAGACAGCCGCCGAAACTTTTAATGACCTCGTAACCTCAGGGTGACAACGCAGTGCCTGAGGCTGGTCAACATATTTGAGATGGTGCCCCCCGTCTAAGAGAAACCGAACTCTGCACTATCCTATCCCTACCCTAAACCGCGTCAACCTAGTTTGGCGTCCCTTAGACGGGGGGCAATCCCAAACTGTCCGTCCTGCGCACCGGCAATTGCTGCTAGTTTGGCGTCCCTTAGACGGGGGGCAATCCCAAACCGTTTGACTTCGTTCCCGTCCCTGGCGACTAGTTTGGCGTCCCTTAGACGGGGGGCAATCCCAAACACACCGTAACTCCGGTTATATATGGAAGGAAGTTTGGCGTCCCTTAGACGGGGGGCAATCCCAAACACAAAGGTGTTACTGTCGTTAAGCATGACTAGTTTGGCGTCCCTTAGACGGGGGGCAATCCCAAACAAGTGTTCACAGAGATGATCCGCCGCCGTGAGTTTGGCGTCCCTTAGACGGGGGGCAATCCCAAACCGATTCCTACGCGATACTACCTGCCCCTCTAGTTTGGCGTCCCTTAGACGGGGGGCAATCCCAAACTCCTTGGTGGTGACGTTCGGCTCAGCCAGTAGTTTGGCGTCCCTTAGACGGGGGGCAATCCCAAACTAATCATCGAATACCGCTTCCTCTTCCCATAGTTTGGCGTCCCTTAGACGGGGGGCAATCCCAAACTAAATCTTTCCTATGGCATTAACCCGAAAAAGTTTGGCGTCCCTTAGACGGGGGGCAATCCCAAACGATGCCAAGATCAGGGAAGAACGCCACCTTAGTTTGGCGTCCCTTAGACGGGGGGCAATCCCAAACTAAGTAAAGATCTTCCCGCGTCATCTCCAGAGTTTGGCGTCCCTTAGACGGGGGGCAATCCCAAACTGAACTATAGCTCGATTCGACAAGGCACCCAGTTTGGCGTCCCTTAGACGGGGGGCAATCCCAAACTCGAAGGAATTCAACTATGGAGGAGCTCGTAGTTTGGCGTCCCTTAGACGGGGGGCAATCCCAAACCTGTCCCCCCCCCCCCCCCGCATTTTGAAGTTCGGCCCAATAGCCTTAGTCAATTTTTTACTGATATTAAGAACCTCTCAGCTTGTCGGCGCACGAAATCCCAAGACTGGCGGGAAAGCCATTGCAACAAACCAATGATCCCGGCAAAGGCGAGCAACGCACCCCACCACGCGAACTGCGAAAACAGGGCCGAAAGAAAAATTCCGACCATAAGTCCGAGAGTAATCCAATTCGCTCGGCTTTCCTTGGTCGAATGCATCACCGTTTGCTGGACACTTTGTACCGAGACTTCAATCGTGTTGGCGCATTCCACCATTTGCCTGTGAGACTCATCATGGATTTTCAAGTCTCGGCGAAGAAGCGTCACGTCGTCCGCCAGCTTCCTGACTTCGACAATGACCGGCCTCAATTCCTGCCCCGTCTTCTTGGCGGATTCACCCGCATCCTTGGCATATTGGAAAGTCTCGCGCAAGGCACTCGTAGCACGATGAGCTTCATCCCTGAACGCGGCGATGACGCCAGCATTGCTCAGTTCCACTCTCTCCCGGATGCGGGCCTCCATCTCCCGCCCTTCGGCCAAGAGCTTTTTAAAATCGGCGCCGGCGGCCCGCAACTCTTCCGGTGCCTGTGATATTCGGCGGGCACATGCGGTCAGCAGGACGGCCATGCCGACCGGCGCACTTTGGGCGTCCCCACTGGCATATTCGTAGAACGCCTGAGTCACGGCGTCGCGCTGCTTGCCGTGGAGGCCATCGGTCAGGAAATCCAAGAGATCATTACTCATGGATCGCCAGGGGGTTGAATTCGTCGATGGGTGGGCGGGAAGCCTTGTCGGTGGGACGGAAGACGCGGTTTTTGATGATGGCCGGGTCGGGCACAAGCACGCGGGCCGCGTCCTCGCATTGGGTGAGCATCCGATTCAGGAAATACTCGATCTCGAAGCGGCAAATCTGCGGGATGGACGGTATTTTCGCGGCCTCGGCAAAGGTCAGGTGCTTTTTCTTCTCGGCACTGGCCTGCTCGATGGCCTGAATGGTGGTCGCGGTAACGGTCGGTAATTCGAGGATGGGCACTCGGTTCTTTTTGAACAATTCGGCCAAGGCGGACTCGTCGAAGGCATGGCTGCGGAATCGGGCCGGGTTCTTGATGAGCAGGTAATCAACACGGTCGCCTAGCGCACGGTAGGTCTTGGCCAGACTAGCCGTGGCAGTGGGATCATCTGCTGCGAACATGACAACGGTCATGCGCGTCTGGCGGGCGTCGAGCGCATCGAGGACGCGAAGACCTGCCATCGCGCCCAGGAGGAAGTCGGTGGCCTGCGCCGGAAAATCGGCAATGGCCATCGGTGTATCCGGCAACTCCATGATGAGCTGCAAGAATTCGTCGTTGGAACGGGTGGCATCGACAAAAGCGGCTTCGGGGAACCGCTTGCTGAGGGTTTTATGCTCGGCATCGCAATCGACGGCGGCAATAGGTATTCCGGCAAACCTCGCCCATGCGAGGAGTATTTCAAAAACAAGGGACTTGCCGATGCGTCCGCTGGATTGGAAACAGGTGATGAGACGGTAGAGTATTTTTAGAGATTCGGGGGACATGGTTTCTTAGGTATTGGGTTTAATGATCGTCCAAGAG
>JAMFSY010000053.1 GCA_026225555.1 Methylacidiphilales bacterium | reverse complement strand
GCTCCTCTGAGAACCGTTCGCCACCGCGCGGATTAATCAAAGTCATCGTTCGGATTGGCCGGTTTGGATGGAGAAGCGGGCGGCGTGGGAGGAGATGGATGCTTTGTTTCTTGTTCCTGTGATGAAAAGCAGATGTATGCACCGTAGCTGCTCATGGTATCGGTAGTGCTTATCAGTTCTAGGCGAGACCGAGGTCCCCGAGCGTGAACCGTAAAATGGTGCTCCTGAAATGCAGCGGAAGACACAGAATATCTGCCGACCAAAGTCATCTTTGCACCAGGGATGCCCCACAAAATGCGGACTGTTTTCACCCTGGGCTCTCCTGCGGTGTTGGCTGCTAGACCAAAGGTATAGGTATACGACCTTCCCGGGGTCATCGACACATCCTGATAAACGGTGGCGGCACATCCCTTTGGAGTGACCCCCACATATCCATTGAGATCTATGGCTTGAGGATTGTCTTGAAAGCTGCCCCCATAGCCGGGCTGGGAGGCTAGATTCACGACGTCAATGCTGCCTTTGACCAACGTCCAACCTGGAATAGAGGAAGGATAAACGATCATCGGATAGCTGCCAAAATGAGCAAGCGATCGTGGGGTGGCCACGATTTGAACGCTGGAAACTGAGGGCTCCGAAAATGAAGGATTGGCCAAATCCCCATCCGCATAGAGCGATGATCCTGCTGTAACGAAGATAAAGACCGTCGATAAAAGCGTTTGAGGAATTCCTAGCATACGGTCTTCGTTCTAAATGCAAACTTGGATACGATGTTACTAAATTTCCAAGAAGATCGAGAGATTATTTTCACCGCGTTAAAATCAAATGAGCCGTTGTAATTTACTTTCTGTGAGCACTATCTCAATTGTCCCATGAAACGGCTACTTTCATGGGGAATCCGGACGGCACGGCGGTTGTTCTATAATACTCCGATCAAGCATTGGCGCGTCACGGAATGGATCTATGCGGCGGTCGGTCGTCGTCTGATTGGAAATGATCCTTTTCCGGTGCTTCAATTAGACGGGATGAAACTGAAGGCCAACGGCCAAGATGTGATTGTCACCGCGGCCTTGGTCAACGGCAATTATGAACCATTCACGCTTTTGATTTTTCGGCGACTACTGATCGAAGCCTTGGAGAAAAGTGGAGAGGAGCCCTGTGTTTTTGTTGATGTCGGTGCCAACATTGGTCTCTTCACGGTGACTGCCGCCCTCCTTCATTCAAAGCTGCAGGTTTTTGCCTTTGAACCCAATGCAACTTCTTACCGGCTATTGGAGGAGAACCTCGAACTCAATCGACTTACCAACGTGAATGCCCAGCGGAGCGCCGTGGGTGAAAAGCGAGGCACGGCTTCACTTGATATCACTTCGCTCCAGGCAGGTATGCATTCGATTTATGGACGAGGCGCGCGGCGAATGGAGATTCCCGTGGTTTCCCTGGATGATTTTCTTCTGGAGAGACGGCTGCTTCCCTCTCTCATCAAAGTGGATGTCGAGGGCTACGAACCCCGGGTTCTCGAGGGCATGAAGAGCTTTCCAGACAATCATCAATTTCAGATGATTCTCGAATTCAATCCGGAACATCTTAAGCGTGGCGAGAAGGACCCGGCGGACTTTCTCGAAGACCTTCTCTCTCGGTTCGATTCTGTCCATTGTCTGGACGAGATCGAAGGACGTGTGATCCCTTATATCCGGAGCGATGTAGTCGTGAGAGAGAGAATTCTTGGGGTTGGTTATAATCTTCTTTTGGTGCGCGGTACGCTGCCAGAGTGCTTACGCTAGTTTCCCGCCTAGGTCCCACCACTCCGGATCACGGGTGGGTCATCTCTTCCGGCCGCACCGTTGCGTCGAATTCCTCGCCGGTCAGGTGGCCGAGCTTGATCGCGGTGGCGCGCAGGGTTGCGTGTTCCTTGTGCGCGGTCTTCGCGATTTCCGCCGCCTTGTCGTAACCGATTTTCTGGTTGAGCGCGGTCACCAGCATGAGCGAGTCGTTGAGGAAATGCGCGATGCGGTCCAGGTTCGGCTCGATGCCGACGACGCAATGTTCGACCATGGAGCGGCAGGCGTCGCTGAGTAGGCGAACGGAGTGCAGGTAATTGAAGATCATCACCGGCTTGAACACATTCAATTCGAAATTGCCCTGTGAACCGGCGAAGCCGATCGCGGCGTCGTTGCCCATGACCTGCACGCAAACCATCGTCATCGCTTCGCATTGCGTGGGATTCACCTTGCCCGGCATGATCGAGGACCCCGGCTCGTTTTCCGGCAGGGTGATTTCGCCCAGGCCGCAGCGGGGGCCGCTGCCCAGCCAGCGAAGATCATTCGCGATTTTCATCAGGGAAACGGCCAGAGTGCGCAGGGCGCCGCTCGCCATCACGAGCCCGTCGTGCGCGGAAAGAGCCGCGAATTTATTTGGCGCGGACACAAAGGGATAGCCGGTTAGTTCCGCGATCTTCTTGGCCACGCGTTCGGCGAATTCCGGATGCGTATTGAGGCCCGTTCCCACCGCGCTGCCGCCCAGGGCGAGTTCCGCCAGATCGGGAAGAATTGTCTTCAGCCGCTTGAGATCGGCATCGAGCATCGAAACATAACCGGAAAATTCCTGTCCGAGGGTGAGGGGCGTGGCGTCCATCAAATGCGTGCGGCCAATCTTCACGATGGAATGAAATTCCTTCGCCTTCGCGTCGAGTGCCTTCCGCAAGCTTTCGACGGCGGGAAGCAGCGTCCGCTCCGTTTCCAGCGTCGCGGCAATCGACATTGCGCCGGGGAAGGTGTCGTTCGAGGATTGCGACATGTTGACGTGATCGTTGGGATGGACCGGCGTCTTTGAGCCGAGTACACCCTTGGCCATCTCGATCGCGCGGTTGGAGATGACCTCGTTCACGTTCATGTTGCTCTGGGTGCCGCTGCCCGTCTGCCAGACGCGCAGGGGGAAGTGATCATCCAGCTTGCCCTGCGCGACTTCATCCGCCGCGCGGACGATCAGGCCGGCCTTGTCGGCGGGGAGCTTGCCGAGGTCCTGATTGACCAACGCGCACGCTTTTTTCAACGTGCCGAAAGCGTGCACAACCTCGAGCGGCATCCGGTCGCTGCCAATGTCGAAGTGGATCAGCGAACGCGCGGTCTGCGCGCCATAGTAGCGGTCATTCGGCACGGGAATCTTTCCCATGCTATCGGATTCCATGCGTGAGTCGGGTTGCGGGGCGAAATCGTGGGAGCTCATAGAGCGTCCACTGTAGCGGTGGTCGCCAAAGCTCGCACTTCAAAAAGTTCCGATGATAGCGGGAATGCCGTCATTCCGTCCTATTCACTTCTGCAAAAACTCGCTGATCAATTCCGTCTGCGGCTCCTTTTGCACGAGGAACGCATCATGCCCGAGTGGCGCATGAACCCGGTGATGCACGGCCTCACGCCCTCCGGCCAGCGCGGCTTGGGCCATGGCCTCATTACGTTCCGGTGAGTAAAGCCAGTCCGCGTCGTAGGAAAAAAAACGATAGCGCGCCCGGGTCTGCGCGAAGGCCGCGGTCAGGTCGCCTTTTGTCTTGGCCGCAAAGTCGAAGTAATCAATCGCCCGGGTGATATAAAGATACGAATTCGCATCAAAACGTTCGTGGAAGCTTTTGCCCTGGTAGGCCAGGTAACTTTCCACCGCGTAATCGACGCCGAAGCTGAAACTTTCCTTGTCGGCGGCCTGAAGCGAGCGGCCAAACTTCCGGTCCATCGCGCCCTCGCTGATGTAGGTCACATGTCCGATCATCCGCGCCACGGCGAGACCGCGCCGGGGGGGGCCGTCGGGCGAATCGTAATAATGACCGCCGAGCCAGTGCGGGTCATTCATGATCGCGCGGCGGCCGATCTTGTTCCACGCGATGGCCTGCGCGTGATTGGCCGCGGCACTCGCCATGATGATCGCGCGCTCGGTCATCTCCGGATAAAGCTGGGTGAAGGCGAGCGCGAGCATGCCGCCCATGCTGGCCCCGTTGACCGCGTGCAGCTTCTCGATGCCGAGCAGGCGCAGCAGGGGACGTTGCGCGCGCACCATGTCGTCGATGGTCACGACCGGAAAATCCGTGCCGTAAGGGCGGCCCGTTTCCGGGTTGTGGGAACTGGGGCCGGTCGAGCCCTTGCATCCACCGAGCACATTCGCGCAAATGATGAAATAACGATCCGTATCGAAAGCGCAGCCCGGGCCGACCATCATGTTCCACCATCCGCTGCGGCCGTCCTCGTGCTGACCGGAAACGTGGGAATCGCCGCTGAGCGCGTGGAAAATGAGGATTGCGTTGGAACGCGTCTCGTCCAGTTGGCCCCAGGTTTGATAGGCAACGGTGTGGGACGAAAGCGTGCGGCCGCCATCGAGGACGAGGGCATCGCCGGGCGCATCGAACGTGTGATAGAGGGTGCGTTGCAGAGTCAAAGCGAAGTGAGGATACAAACCTTCCGCCGCTTTTAGAACAAGGAAAAGAGCTCTCCGGATAAATCCGCAACGCAAATCAACGCTAAAGAATGACAAGCCGCCGTTAGCGGAGATTTTCAAATACTGCTTTACTCCGCACCATGAAATTCAAGCCCACTGCCTTAAAGCCTCTTCTCGTCTGGGGCCTCCTTTTAAGCATTCCCTATTTCACCCATGCGGAGGAAACGCAGGGGGTCGGCGCCATCAAGGGATATTTGCTGACGCAGGTCACCAAGATGAATGCCGCCGCGCATGATTATGTCACGAACGCCGAAGCCTATTCGCAGATCATTGATGCCAACAGCGGCGATTACAACAAAGCCGCGCTCAGCCAGGGACCCGCGTTGCTTTCGCTCGTGGCCAAGATGCAGGCGGACTATCGCAATCTGCACATGAACGGTTATGAGACGGTGGAAGGCATCGCGGCGGGTGTGAAAGAACTCGTCCAATACGATATCTACTTCGACTCCGGCGTACCCCATGCCGAAGCCTCCACCGACACGCCTTCCGCTCCGATCGATCTCAAAACTGCAAGCGGCGAGACCATCGATAACCAGGAGGGCAATCTCTTCCATTACGTGATTGAGCCGACGCTATGGGGCGCCAAATCCGATTTCGTTAAAAAGATCGATCACGAGGCCGCGCAGAAGCTGGGCGGAATCAACGTCCTGCCCCGCGCGGATGTCGTCCTGGCTTCGGCGAAGGATAGTGCCGTGCATGCGGACCGGTTTCTCGCCTCCTGCCAAAATTGGCAGCCCACCCTTGATGAATGTGTCGGCGCGCTCGTCTGGATGACGCCCACCTTCAATACCTATTACGATGATCTCCGCGATTCTCTCTATAGTCCCACGGGAAAATATATCTCGGAAAGTCGCGTGCTCGATATGCGCGGCATCATGGGCAGTCTGCGGCTGGTCTATGACGCCATCCGTCCGCAACTCGAACAGAAGGACCCGGCTCTCGCGGCCCAGCTGAGCAGCGAGTACGACGGCATCATGCGCCACGTCGATGAGACCGATCGTCGCGACAAGGCCGCCCGCGCCGCCCATAAAAAGCTGAGCCAGGTCGAGATCGAGGAAATGGCCGAGCAGGCCAAGACCATGAGCGATCAGCTCGCTCCACAACTGGAGCAGGCCGCCGCCATCCTCGGGCTTAAGTTGCCGCCGAAGCCCTTTCTCGCTTAATTCGAACTCGGGTTTTCCACGAAAGGTTCTGGCTTGAAAACATCCATCTTCATCATGTTTGCCCTGGGGCTGTTTGCGAATCCCTTCGCTTCGGCCGCGGTGGTTGGAGATTTCCATCAAGTTCAGGACCAACTCGACAGCTCCATCCTCGATGTTTATGACGGGACCGCTTCGGCGCAGACGACGCAAAATCTCGCGCATTCCTGGCAGGCCTTGCGGGCGGATCTTCTCGATCCCGCTGCGCAGGCGCTGGTGCCTGGTAACTTCTCTTCCTCTTCGCCGGAAGAACTCGCGGGACAAATCGGCGCGAGCCGGGGCGCGTTGCAGCAGGTGGCCGCTTTGGAGATGCTCGCGAATCAACGTGCCGGCCATGTAACCGCGGCGCAGGCCTGGCGCGATCTCGTCACGCTGCCGAAATTCGCCAATGCGGATGAAGGTGGCCTTCTTTTGCAACAGCCTGCCGAGCAGGTGCGGCAGCCGGGCGTCACTCAGACCCTGGCGCGGGAATATGTGGGCTGGCAGGTGACGCGCACCCGGCAACTTCTCGACGCCCTGCAGCGCACCATGGCCTCGGGCCAAGCCAACGCCGCTTACGTGAGCGCCAAGCTGGCCGAGATTCGCACGCTCGCGCAATTTCCAGCGCCCTTGATGCAGGCGGCCGGAGTCAAAGTGAGCGCAGTCTCCGGTTTGGCGCTGCCTGATTTAACCGCGCCTTATGAAGCGCCAGTCACGACCGCCAGTCTGTCCGCGTGGCGCGACAAGCTGGAGGCCACGCTGCCGAACCTTCTCTCGCCCACCGATGTCACGCGGCTGCAACGGCTCCTCGCCCGGTTCGTCGATGTCATCCCGAAGGAGTACCGCAACGGCGTGCAGGACAGCCAGGTCGTCATCCCGCTCGAATACAAGGAAGCCATCCAATTCACGCAACAGGCGCAGAGTCTCGTCAATGAACTCGCGCCCGTCTGGCGGCGGGACCAGCATGATGCTTTCGAAAAGTATCACGGCGAATTGATGGAAAAACTGGCCGTGCTCGAAAAGCAGATCGAGCAGGTACAGGACCTCGCTGTGATCGAACACAGTGCGGGCGATATCGGCTCGATCCTGGAAAATCGCTTTGGTTTGAGCGCTCGCCGTGCCGGGGACAAGGGACAAATCATCGAGGAAACGGCGCTCGACGTTCGCGACTCGCTTAATAACTCTCTCGCGGCGGCGAGAGCAGGCCATTGGCAGGAAGCGGAGTCGCTTCGCCTCGACGCCTACACCGCGTTTGATTCGGAAATCGAGATCCGCGTCATGCCGCGCAACCCGAGCCTGGCCACGCACACGGAACGGAGCTTCCTCGACGGCCAGGAAGAGCCGGGCATCAAGGCGTTGCTCGATCGCGGCGCTCCCATCGATGAATTGACCGCCGGGTATGAACGCGCGCTCAAGAACCTCGATGGATGTGTCGCGCTGCTCAAGGTCTCGGTCTCGCCCGCGACCATCGGCTTCACGGCGTTCACCATTCTGGCCCGCGAGGGGCTTGAGGCGATAGTCATCCTGGCTGCGCTTCTGGCCGGTCTGCGCGGCGCGGAAAATCTTCGCACCCGCCGCGGCATCGTTCAGGGCGCCTTGCTGGGCCTTGCGGTCAGCGCGCTCACTTTCTGGCTCTCGCAGACGCTTGTCCGCTCGCTGATCCGCTACGGCGAAAAGCTCGAGGCGGTCGTCTCCGTGCTTGCGGTCATCATCCTGCTCATGGTGACGAACTGGGTCTTCCACAAGATGTATTGGGTGGGTTGGAACGCTCGCCTGCGCGATCTGTCGAAGACGGCGAAGGAAGTTCGCGCGCCAGTCTGGGAACTTTTCGCGCTGCTCGGCGTCGGTTTTCTCACCGTTTATCGCGAGGGATTCGAGACGACGATTTTCATGCAGTCGCTGATCCTGGAGGGAAGCACGGCCTCGGTGTTGCTGGGCGTCCTGGGTGGTTTTCTTTTCATCGGCGCGATCGGCACGCTCATTATCGTCTTCGGTGCGAAGTTGCCTTACCGGAAGCTGCTCGTCGTCACGGGCCTGCTCGTGGTCTCGATCATGGTCACGTTTCTCGGTTCGGCCGTCCGCTTGTTTCAGACGGTCGGCTGGCTGCCCGTCCATCCCTTGCCCGGCTTGAACCTGCCTAATTGGGTGGGCGTCTGGTTCGGCCTCTATCCTTCCTGGGAAGGACTGCTCATTCCACCGCTTGCCCTGGTCTATGTGGGGGGCGCATGGCTCTATCTCAAACTCACTTCCCGCCGCGCCCAGGAGAAAGCTCCACTCGCGTCCGCAGCGAAAACTTCTGTCTCTTCGACTAAATCCCCCGTTTCGGTTTAATGGATCTTCCTTTCATGAAAAAAACAACGTCCTTCGCGCTCGCCCTTGGTCTGAGTGCCTTTCTTCCCTCCACGCTTCTTCGGAGCGCGCCATCCGAGGTCATCAACTCTTCCCAGCCAACCGCTCCCGCCCAGCCCACGACCGAGGCACCGAATCAGCCCGCCGCGCCCTCTTCCATCTCCGGCCCGGGACCATCCGCGCCCTTTCCGCCGCCGCAGACACCCCCGGCAAATGCCGTGCCGGAAGGGCTGAAGGAAACCGAGAACGATTTCTGGAAGCAGGACACCATGACCGGCAACTGGGGGGGCTTTCGCGACGACATGAAAAACCATGGCGTGACCCTGACTCCCACCTACATCGGCGAGGTCTTCGGCAACCCTTCCGGTGGCGCCCGCCAGGGCGTGATCGCCGACGGGGTGTTCGATCTCGCGCTTGATCTCGACCTCGATAAAATGACCAATGGCACGGTCTCCGATACCACGATTCACGCCAACGCTTTCTATATCTACGGCCCGGGGCTTTCGGCGAATTACGTCGGCGATTTCAGCAATACCAGCAACATCGCAGCCTACAACACCCTGCGACTTCAGGAACTTTGGATTCAAAAATCATTCTGGGAAAAACGCCTTTCCATCAAGGCGGGCAACATCGCGATCGACACCGAATTCTTCCAGTCGGCCAGCGCGTCGCTCTTTCTCAACGGCACCTTCGGCACCTTCACCTTGATCGCCAATAACCTGACGAACGCGCCGGTTTATCCGCTCGCCTCGCCCGGCGTGCGGGTGCTCTTCCAGCCCACCTCGGCTTTCTACGCCATGGCGGGTGTCTTCGGCATGGATAACAATTCCGATCCGGCGGTGAACAATCAGAACGGCACGCGCTTCGCGCTGGCCAGCGATAGCGGCATGCTGGTGATGTCGGAGGTCGGATATCTGCTCAATCAATCACCGAACGATCGCGGTTTGCAGGGCACTTATCGGCTGGGTTCCTTTGTCGATACGGCGAACTTCAACGACTTCAATTCCCAGGCGCAATTCGCCAACGGCACGGGCCCGCTGCGTAGTGCCGGAACCGACTACGGCATCTATGGTGTGATGGATCAGCAGATCTATTCCAAGGGCGGGCAGGTGATCAGCCTTTTCGTCCGCAGCGGCGGAGCGCCTTCCAACACCAACTTCGTCGACTATTATGCCGAGGGTGGCTTCAACTTCACCGGCTTTGTTCCCGGTCGCGATAGCGACATTGCGGGCCTCGCCGTGGCCCGTTCGCACGTGAGCTCGGACTATAGTGACGCGCAGGTGCTGGAGGGCGGCTCGCCTTTAACGGCTGAAACGGTCATCGAGGCGACCTACAAAGTGCAGATCGCTCCCTGGTGGAGCGTCCAGCCCGATTTGCAGTACATCATCACGCCCAGCGGCGTGGAAGGTTCGCAGAACGCCGTGGTGCTCGGCGTGCGGACCAGCGTGGCGTTTTAGATTATTGGTAGGGGTGGCAGTCCCTGCTGCCCCATTCTGAAATTGGAATGGGACGCGAAGGGACTCGCGTCCCTACCTTAAACCTACGCCTTGGGCGTCGTGATTCCCCGCTGGTGCATATACTTGCCTCCGCGATCCGCGTAGGAGACTTCGCAGGTCTCCACGCCCGCGAGAAAGAGCACCTGGGCCAGGCCTTCCCGGGCGTAGATGCGCGCGGGAAGGGGCGTCGTGTTGGAAATCTCCAGGGTGACGTGGCCTTCCCACTCGGGCTCGAAGGGCGTCACGTTGACGATGATGCCGCAACGCGCGTAGGTCGATTTGCCGAGACAGATGGTCAGCACGTCGCGCGGAATGCGGAAATATTCCATGCTCCGCGCCAGCGCGAAGGAGTTCGGCGGCACGATGCAAACATCAGTTTCCATGTCGACGAAGGACTTGTCATCGAAGGCCTTCGGATCGACCACCGTGTTGAACACGTTGGTGAAGACCTTGAATTCGTTCGAGACGCGCAGGTCGTACCCGTAGCTGGAAAGACCGTAACTGATGATCGGCGCGCCGCTCTCCGTCTTGCGCACCTGCGCTTCGGAGAACGGCTCGATCATCCCCTTCAGCGCCATGCGCCGGATCCACTGATCAGAATGAACACCCATGTTGCTTTCTATTGGCAGGATTCGCAGGTCGTCCCATTGCGCATCGCCTCGATGGAGCAGGCCGAGGGCGACGTCACGACATCTTCGATCGGCGCGACTTTCTTGCGATCACGGTTGCTCGAATCCATCGCCGATTTGTTGATCGTGCGTAGATAGTAGGTCGTCTTCAGCCCGCGTTCCCACGCCTCGCGGTAAACGAAGGAGGCCTTGCGCGCATCGTTCTCGGAAAGGAACAGGTTCACCGACTGGGATTGATCGATCCACTTTTGGCGGACCGCGGCGCATTGCAGCAGCCACGTCGGCTCGATCTCGAAGGCGGTCTTGTAGAGCTTCCGGATCTCCGCAGGAATGCGTTCGATAGCCTGGATGGAGCCGTCGAAATACTTGAGGTCGGAGAGCATTTCCTCGTCCCACAATCCGAGCTGCATCAGTTCCTTGACCAGGAAATCGTTCGTGCGGACGAACTCGCCCGAGAGATTCGACTTGGTGTGGATATGCTTGTAGCTCGGCTCGATGCAGGGCGTGCAACCCATGATGTTGGAGATCGTCGCCGTCGGCGCGATGGCCAGGCAATTCGAGTTGCGCATGCCTTGGTGGCGGATCTTTCCACGCAGGCTTTCCCAGTCGTGGCGGCTCTTGCGATCGACTAGCACCGGCACGCCGCGTTCCTCTTCCAAGATGCTGAGCGTATCCAGCGGCAACAGCCCGCGATCCCACTTCGAACCCTGAAAGGACTGGTAACGTCCCCGCTCGGCGGAAAGATCGCTCGACGCGTTGTAGGCGTAGAAGGCAATCGCCTCCATGATCTCATCGTTGAAGTCGACTGCCTCGGGGCTGTCGAACGGAATGCGCTTCGTGTAGAGCGCGTCCTGCAGGCCCATCACGCCGAGACCGACGGGACGATGCCGCGAGTTCGACAACTGCGCCGCGGGCACCGGGTAGTAATTGATGTCGATGACATTATCGAGCATCCGCATGACGACCTTGATCGTGGCCTGCAGCTTCTCGTGGTCGATCGAGCCGTCTTCCTTGAGATGGTTCGGAATATTGATCGACGCGAGATTGCAGACCGCGACCTCTTCCATGCTCGTGTTGAGCGTAATCTCGGTGCAGAGGTTTGAGTTGTGGATCACGCCCGCGTGATCCTGCGGGGAGCGCACGTTGGACGGATCCTTGAAGGTCATCCACGCGTGGCCGGTCTCAAAAAGCGACTCGATCATCTTCTTCCACAGCGCGAGCACGCGGATTTTCTTGCCGTACATCTCGCCCTTCTCGGCGAGCGCCTCATAGTGGAGGTAACGTTCCTCGAACTTGCGGCCGAAGATCTCGGGCAGGTCGGGCGCTTCGTTGGTGCGGAAGAGAGTCCAGTTCGCGTCCTTGGGTAAGCGGCCCTCGGAAATATCGCGCAGGCGCTTCATGAAAATGTCGGGAATCCAATGCGCCGTGTTCATGTTATGCGTGCGACGGCGTTCGTCGCCCGTTTCCTTGCGCAGGTCGAGGAAATCCTCGATGTCCGTGTGCCAAAGCTCGAGGTAACTGCACAACGCGCCGGGGCGCTTGCCGCCCTGGTTCACCGCGATGGCGATGTCATTGGAAACCTTGAGGAAGGGAATGACGCCGTTGGATTCGCCGTTCGTGCCGTGGATGTGGGCGCCGCTGCCGCGCACCGCCGTCCAGGAGCAGCCGAGTCCGCCCGCCCATTTGGAGAGGAGCGAGAAACGGGTCCATGTCTCCGCGATGTCTTCCATCGAGTCGCCGCAATAAAGCAGGTAGCAGCTCGAGAGCTGCGGCCGGTGCGTGCCCGAATTGAAAAGCGTGGGCGTCGACGAGCAGGCCCGCTTGTTCTGGTAGATGCTGTAGAATTCCTTTGTGCGCGCTTCGCGATCTTGCTCCAGCAGGGCCAGGCCCATGGAGACGCGCATCCAGAAGATTTGCGGGGCCTCGATCCGGCGGCGGCCGTCGGGGCCGGTCGGGTCCTTCATGTGGATCAGGTAACGGTCGTAAAGATTCTGGATGCCGATGAAGTCAAACTGCAAATCGGCGTAGGGATCGATCGCGTCGGCCAGTTCCTTGAGGCGGAACTCGGCCAGGCGCGGGTCGAGCCGCTTGATCTCGATGCCGAGCGGAATGTACTTCAGGAACGCCTTGCGATGCGCTTCCTTGAGTTGGTCGATGCCGTCGCTAATTCTCCACGGCAACGTTTCCTCATAGATATAGGTGAGGAGAATGCGGCCCGCGAGGAAGCGGCAGTCGGCATCCACATCGAGGAGATTTTTCGCGTTGAGGATGATCGTCTCACGCTGTTCCTGCGGATTCAGCGACATGGAGACGCTGCGCATCAGGCGGGTGACAAGCTCGTTTTCGGAGAGGGTCAGGTTCAGGCCGATGCGGGCGAACGAGAGGCGCTCGCGCAGGTCGGTGCTGAGCGTCGGCGCGGCCAGTTCGAGTTGCTCGCCGCCACCGGCGAGGGCGACGTCGGTCTCATGCTCGCGCAGGGCGGAACGGCGGCCGCGAT
>JAMFSY010000052.1 GCA_026225555.1 Methylacidiphilales bacterium | reverse complement strand
GTGGCTCTTCGAAATTTCCGACACCGGCCCCGGCATTCCGGCGGAAATGCAACGGCTCATCTTCAAGCCGTTCCTGCAAGGGCCGAACGGAGGTCGAACGCGGGGCACCGGCCTGGGCCTGACCATCGCCAAGCGGCAGGTGGAACTCATGGGTGGAAATCTCGAAGTCGAATCGGAACCCGGAATAGGTTCCCGCTTTTATTTCAGGCTGACGATGCCTCCCGGCAGCGTGGCGGTGGTTGAAAGCTCGCTTCATTCGGCCGGTCAGATCGAGCGCCTGGCGCCGGGCTCAACCGTTCGCGCACTCGTGGTGGACGATATCCGCGAGAATCGGGAAGTCCTCTCCGTGATGCTGGACATGGTCGGCTGCGAGGTGATGCTGGCGGAGAATGGCCGTCAGGCAGTCGAAGCGGCACGCGTCTCGCGCCCCGACATTATCTTCATGGATATCCGGTTGCCAGAGATGGACGGGCTCGAGGCCACGCGACGGATCATCGAGGAATTGGGCGCCTCGGGACCCAAGATCGTTGCCACCTCGGCATCCGTCCTGGCACACGAGCGGGCCGGTTATCTGGAGGCGGGTTGCCACGATTTCGCGGCCAAGCCCTTCCACTCCGACCATATCTACGCCTGCCTGAAAATGCTCCTCGGCGTCGAGTTCATCTACAAAACAATAATCGACGACGAGACCGACACCGCACTCGATCTCAACCAAATCGCCCTCTCCGAGGATCTTGTCAGCCGCATGGTCATGGCGGCGGAACTCCACAGCACCACGGTGCTTAAGGCGTGCCTTAAAGAGTTGGAGCAACTCGGTCCCAACGAGCAGCGCCTGGCCGAACATCTTCGTGGCTTTTTGAGAAGCTATGACCTGGAAACCATCCAACGCATCATCGCGCAACTTTCCATCGCCAACCCGACAGCCCTTTCCTCCTCTTCATTCTGATGTCCTCTCTTCCCGCCAAAATTCTTATCGTCGATGATAACCCCGCCAATATCCGCGTCCTGACGGAAACACTGGAGCCTCACGGTCATGAGATCTTTGCGGCGGCGCACGCGGAACAGGCGCTCAAGCTCGCCGGACGCGTCCTGCCGGACCTGATCCTTCTCGATGTGGTCATGCCCGGTCGCGATGGATTCTCCATCTGCCAGATCCTCAAGGCGGATGAGGTCACGCGGGAAATTCCTGTGCTCTTCGTCACGGCGAAGCTCGAAACGGAAAGCATCCTGCGCGGCTTCCGGGTGGGCGCGGTCGATTACATTCCCAAACCGTTCCAGGCCGAGGAAGTAGTGATGCGGGTGGCGACTCATTTAAAAATCAGCCGGCTGACCCGTGAAGTGAAGGAGCGCAACCGACAGCTCGAAACTGAAATTGCGCGCCGGCAAACCGCTGAAAATGAGCGCCGCACCGCGCAGGACCGCCTATCGACGATCTCGACCCAGGAGGCCCGCCGTTGGGGTCTGGATGGATTGGTTGGCCGGAGTCCGCTCATGCGAAAAATCCTTTCCGATATCAAGCGGCTGCATCAGTTTTCCAATACCAACGTATTGATCACCGGCGAAAGCGGCACCGGCAAGGAGCTGGTCGCTCGTGCCATCCATTACGGAAGCACGCGGGCGGAGGCGCCGTTTATCGCGGTCAATTGCGTGGCCATTCCCGCGGAACTGGCCGAGTCGTTGCTCTTCGGCCACCTCAAGGGCTCCTTCACCGGAGCCACGGCGGATCGCAAGGGTTACTTCGAACTGGCCGATGGGGGCACGCTCTTTTTGGATGAGATCGGCGACATGGCCCCGGCCCTGCAAGCCAAGCTGCTGCGCGTGATCGAGGATGGCGAAATCATCGCGGTGGGCGCGACCGTCTCCCGACGAGTGGATGTCCGCATCGTCGCCGCGACCAATGCGGATCTTTCCGGCAAGATAGCCACGGGCTTGTTCCGGGAGGACCTCTTTTTTCGCCTCGCGCGTTACACGGTGGAGACGCCCCCGCTGCGGAATCATCCCGCCGATATCCCGCTGCTCGCCGACCATTTTCTTTCGCTCTTCACTTCCGAAATGGGCATCGCCCAGCCGCCCTGGACGCAGGAAGCCCTCGTCCTGCTGGAGAATTATCCCTTCCCGGGCAACGTCCGCGAATTGAAGAACATCATTGAGCGGGCCTTGATCGAATGCGGAGGCAAGCCGATCCTTCCCGAGCATATCCGCCTGACCCGAGCGGCGACGCGCACCTCGCCCCTGCCCAAGATCACGCCGGAGGTTTCGACCTCGGGGGAGATTCCCCTCAACCTCAAGGCGGCGGAACAGGAATTGATCCGGCGCGCCGTCCAACAAAGCAACGGAAACATCGTCGAAGCCACCCGTTTGCTCGGCGTGAATCGCAGTCGAATTTATCGGCACTTCCAGCCATCGGCAAGTTAGCGGCTTCGCTGTTGCAGACGCCACGTGCCGCAACAGGCGGCACATCCTCCAGTGGCGGGAGAACCGCCGGATAAATTCCTAAGACGCTTATAAAGAATAGCTTGCCCGAGAAGCCGTGGCTCTGGCACGAGGTCTGTTAAGAAGACGGCAATGAATAAACTTACTCCGCTCCAGTATGGACACAGTCGTCGTCTGGGCCTTCTTGACCGCTTGCGTTTCTCCCTCCGCGTGACGGCCTCGATTGCCCTTTTAACCTCTCTTGGAATCGGTGCCGCCCGCGCCGGAGATGACGCGAAGGCGACCACCTCCGCTCCACCGCCCGAGATCGCCCCGCCCTCGCTGGGCAGCAACATTACCGGCCTGCTCAACTTCGAATTCTCCGACAAGTACTACACGCCCCGTGGGTTGGAATCCTCCAAAAACGGCATCTCTTTTCAGCCGCTCCTGATCCTGTTCTTCGATCTCTATCACTCGCAGACCAAGCCCCTCACCGATCTCAGCTTCAACCTCGGCGTCTGGAACGATATCGACTCCGGTAAAAATGGCGCCAATCCAGGAAACTGGGACGAAATCGATGGCTTCTTCGGCGTGGAAGCAAAGCTCTATAAGGACTGGAAACTCGACGCGGAGGAAACTTTCTTCCGAAGCCAGACCAATAGTTACCAAACTTCCACCAATTTCGATTTCAAAGTCACCTATCTCGATCACTGGTTTGGCGATACCGGATTCTCGATCAATCCATTCGCGGAAATCTTCGTGGAAACATCGCGCAAGGCCACGGTTGCCTTCAACTATGCGACGGACGATCGCGGCTTTTACGGTTCGTTTGGATTCGATCCGACTTACAAATTCAAGAGCATTCCCCTCACCGTGGAGTTACCTACTTACGTCAATGTGGTGAGCGAAGACTTCTATCAAAAGGTAGACGGGACGCCGGGCGGCGCAGGCGCGGCAGTGATTTCGACTGAATTGAAGGCGACCACTCCGCTCTCGTTCATCCCGATTTCCTATGGAGCTTGGTCGGCCTATGCGGGCGTCCAATATTACCATCTGGACAACGCCGGACTGGAAGATGGAAACCAGGCTCTCACCGGCAATGCGCCCGGCAGCAACAGCCATCGCGATACCAACCTCTATCAACTTCATTGGGGCATGACCTGCTTCTTCTAGGAAAAGCCTCCGACGCGCCGCCGCCTCCCAAAGGGGCGGCGGTTCCTGTTCCAAGATTCTTTCCCACTCTCCGAATCCCATGCATATCGAAGCCGATCCCTATCCGTGGCCTTATAACGGCGATCTTCGTCCGGCCAACACCGCTCTCATCATCATCGACATGCAGACCGACTTTTGCGGGCCGGGCGGTTATGTCGATAAAATGGGCTACGACATTTCCTTCACGCGCGCGCCCATTGAACCCCTGCGGCGCGTCCTCGCCGCTTTTCGAGCTCAGGGATTTCATATCCTGCATACCCGCGAGGGCCATCGCGCCGATCTTTCCGACTTGCCCGAAAACAAACGCTGGCGCAGTCGCCGGATCGGCGCGGGCATCGGTGACTCGGGACCCTGTGGCCGTATTCTCACGCGGGGCGAAGCAGGCTGGGAAATCATCCCCGAACTCGCGCCCATCGCGGGCGAATCGATCATCGATAAGCCCGGCAAGGGCTCCTTCTATGCCACCGATCTCGACATGCTCCTGCGGCAAAAGGGCATCCAGAATATCATTCTCACCGGGATCACAACCGACGTCTGTGTCCACACCACGATGAGGGAAGCGAACGATCGCGGCTATGAATGCGTCCTTCTCTCCGATTGCACGGGAGCCACCGATAAGGGCAATCATCTCGCCGCCCTCAATATGATCAAAATGCAGGGCGGTGTCTTCGGCGCCGTGGCTGATTCGTCGGCGCTGCTCCGGGCGATTGGCTCGCCCATCTCGGTCTGAGATCGATCCGCTTTCCAAACCCGGCCCTGCCGCTAAATTTTCCCATGGAACCTCAATCGAATCCATCGACGGCGTATCATCCCATTCAACTGGAAGGCCTTTTTCAAATCGAGAAATTCCAGGACCAGATTCCCTGGAAACCTTTTCGCGAGGGCGTGGAAATCCATCATCTCTACGGCGACGGCAATGAAGGCCCCTCCGCTGCCCTACTGCGTTATCAAAAAGCGGCCAAGGTCTCCCTGCACGAACATCAGGGTTACGAGCACATCATCGTGCTGAGCGGGTCGCAGCGCGATCAAAACGGCGAGGCCCTTGCTGGAACCCTGACGATCAATCCGCCCGGCACCCGCCATGAATTGCTGAGCGAAGCGGGTTGCATCGTGCTCGCGATCTATGAGAAGCCGGTAAAATTTCTCTAATTCCCATGACCACGCTGCCCCCACCCTCCCTCGACTTTGACGTGTTGCGGCAGGGTTACGCGCAGAGAGATTTTTCGCCCGTGGAAGTCGCGGAGGAAGTTCTCCGCCGCATCGCCCGCCGTGGCGATGATGCCGTTTGGATCCATCGTCTCTCCCGCGACGAGGTACTGGGTCATGCCTACCGCATTCAAATCTGGAAGCGGGAAGGAAAGCCGTTACTGCTTTATGGACTCCCTTTTGCCATCAAGGACAACATCGATCTCGAAGCTCATCCCACCACCGCAGCCTGCCCGGCTTTCGCCTACACGCCGGAGAAGTCGGCCACCGTGGTGGAAAAACTAATCGAAGCCGGAGCCATTCCCATCGGCAAAACCAATCTCGATCAATTCGCCACTGGGCTGGTGGGAGTTCGCTCGCCTTATGGAGCCCCCCGCTGCGTTTTCGATCAACGCTACATTTCCGGCGGATCAAGCTCCGGCTCCGCGGTGGCTGTCGCCGCGGGACTGGTCAGCTTTGCGTTGGGAACGGATACGGCAGGCTCCGGTCGTGTACCAGCCGCGTTCAATCACCTGGTTGGGCTGAAACCCACACGGGGCCGGGTGAGTATCAAGGGCGTTGTTCCAGCCTGCCGGTCGCTTGATTGCGTTTCCATTTTCACTCGCGCCACCTCCAACGCGCGGGAGGTCCTGCGCGTCATTGAAGGCTTCGATCCAGCCGATGCATGGAGTCGTTCCGTTCCTGAAACGGCGCCAGCGTCATCTGTCTCAAACTTTCGCTTTGGTGTGCCCCGGCTGGATCAACTGGAATTTTTTGGCGATCACGATGCCGCCCGGCTCTATGCGAGCGCCCTGCAACGCCTGGAAAAGATGGGCGGCCAGAGTGTGACAATCGATTTCACCCCCTTTCTTGAAACCGCGCGGTTGCTCTATCAGGGCCCATGGGTCGCCGAACGGATGGCGGCCATCGCTCCCTTTTACGCAAAGCACGCCGACGCGATGGATCCCACCGTACGAAAGATCATTTCTGGAGCGGAAAGACTCACCGCCGTGGACGCCTTTCAAGGCATTTACCGATTACAGGAATTGCGCCAGCAGGCGGCGAAGGCGTGGAGCGAGATGGATCTACTGGCCCTCCCGACGACGGGAACCATCTACACTGTCGAGGAAGTCGAAAAGGATCCGATCGCGCTCAACACCAACCTCGGTCGCTACACCAACTTCATGAATCTGCTCGATCTGGCCGGAATCGCGTTACCGGCCGGTTTTCGTCCGAATGGATTGCCCTTCGGCATCACGCTCGTGGCGCCCGCCTTTACCGACGAGGCACTCTGCGATTGGGGTGAGCGCTGGGAAAGGCAGAAGGAATCATGAACGATCGCGGAATCATCGAAATCGCCGTGGTGGGAGCCCACTTGACCGGGCAGCCTCTGAATGGCCAATTGACCGAACGCGGAGCCACGCTGGTCAAAACAACTCGTACCGCGCCCGACTATGAACTCTACGTCCTGAAGGGAACCATCCCGCTCAAACCGGGACTGAAACGGGTTTCGCCCGGAACGGGAAATGCCATTGAAGTCGAAGTCTGGGCGATGCCGATGAATCACGTGGGCAGCTTTATTCAACTCATTCCCGAACCGTTGGGTATTGGAACCCTTCGCCTCGCGGATGAGACAACCGTCAAGGGCTTCATCTGTGAGCCGTATGCCTTGGAAGCGGCCGAGCTCATTTCATCCTATGGCGGTTGGCGGGGCTATCTGTCGGCATGCTCCAATCAATCCTAAAGCCGTCCCAATCCACGAAGTGCTTCCGTCAGGACGCGAATGTTGGCGGGGTTATCATCGACGATGAGAACTTTGGCATCGAACTTGGATGCACCTTGATTGAACTCAATTTTCACCCCGGCTTGAACCGACTGGTCAAAGTAATTTTCCTGGCCAGCCTGCAAGTGTAAACGGCGAAAACAGTCAGGAACTTGTTGATCTACCGTGAGAGAATACCGCCACTTCCCCAACCCGTGGGCTTGGCGGAGAGTTCAAGTTCGAGGACCGCTCCTTGAACAAACTCCCCGTGCCGGAGCCAAGGGCGATCGAGAACTTTTCCGTTAAGCCGCGCACTCGCGATATAAGGATGATCGGGACCAGCGGCGGGCGCCTTGATCACCAGCCGCTTACCTCCCGCGCCTAAGGTTATCTCGCTGCTGGTGAAGATTGGCGTGGTAAGCCAATAAATATCCTGACCAAACAACGGATAGAAACCGAGTGCGGAGGCAATATAGAAAGTCGATTGAGCACCCATGTCCTCATTATCGTGCAAGCCACCGCGCGTCGGGTGGTAGAAGGATTCCATCGCCCAGCGCACTTTTTCCGCCGTCCGGTCAGGGCGCCCCGCATAGTGATAAAGGTAGGGCACGTGCAAGAGGGTTTCCTTGGGAAAGTAACGGTTCTGCTGCGAATATAGACTCGTGCGGGGCCACGGCGGTTTCGGAGACGGTTGCAGAAATTCATCGAGCGCAGTGACGAACGCCTCCGGTCCGCCGAAGCGATCAACGAGCCCCGCAAAATCGTGCTGCGTGTTCCAGGACCATTGCCTTCCACTACCTTCGTAAAAATAGGGGTCGTTCCAACAGTCGCTTCGCGCCCAGTCCGGATCATAGGGCTCAAGCCACGTGCCGTCGGGTCGACGCGGCGCAAAACTCCGAACATCGTCTCGCCAGAGATTCCACAACTTCCCCGCGCCCTGGTTGAAGGCATGCGCGGCGGCGGAGTCGCCGACACGTTCGGCCAGACGTGCCATGCACCAGTCTTGATAAGTATATTCGAGATGGCGCGACACACATTGCGGCACTTCTACGGGGACGTAACCAAGATCTCGGTAGCCCTTGAGATAGCGGCCGTAAAAATAGGGATCGGGCGATGTTTCCTCGGCGTCGCGGCGAAGGATGCGAAGGGCGCCCAATGGACACTAACGTAAAGATGTCCGTTAAGGACGCGGACGCAGGCCCAGAATAAGACGCTCGATGATCTCGCCGACCAGGCGGTCCAAAGGAATACCCTTAAACTTGCCGTCGGTGGAAAGGGCGATAAGGCCTTGCATGGCCGCGAAGACGACGAGAGAGAGTCTCCAGGGATCGCCGGCAACGACCTCACCAGTCGTCTGACCTTCTGCGAAAGCAGCCGCTGCGTGTCCAAACGCTTTTTCACTGGCCTCCAGCAATTCACGCGGCGCACCGGCCCGGTGTTTGGCCTCGAACATCAGCCCGAGCAGAGCCGAGTGCTTGAGGGCGAAACTGACAAAAGCACGGGTAAGTTTGGTCAAACGCGTCTGGAAATTATGCCCCCGATCCTTGGTTGCACGCCCCAAGGCAAGGTCGAACCGCTCAAAACCTCGTAGCGCCAGGGCGTCTAGAAGCGCTTGTTTATTGGCAAAGTGACGCCGGGGCGAGGTGTGACTTACGCCCAGTTCGCGACTGAGTTCCCGCAGCGAGATGCTCTGAGCGCCGCTCGTCTCGAGAGTTTTCTCCGCTGCGTGGAGAAGAGCTTCGCGCAGATTTCCATGATGATACGGACGGGGAGTTGCTTTCACTGCCGCCACATTACACGTCCGCGAAATAAATTGCAGCATGTTTCCGTTGACAACAATGTATGCGCCGGATACATTGCGCCTCCTCGATGAAACCCACCAACAACACCATTCTTATCACTGGCGGCGGTTCCGGCATTGGCCGCGGCCTTGCCGAAGCCTTCCACGCTCTCGGCAATAAAGTCATCATTGCCGGGCGTCGCGAGCACGCCTTGAACGAAGTGACCGAAGCCAATTCCGGGATGGCATCCGTGACACTCGATATTGATGATCCCGATGCCATCCGGTCTTTTGCAGATGAAGTAACCGAGCTTCACCCCACCCTCAATGTCCTGATCAACAATGCGGGCATCATGCGTGCCGAAAATCTCAAGGCTCAGCGAGTGGCCGATGCCGAAGCCATCATTACCACGAACCTGCTCGGCCCCGTCCGCCTCACGGCGGCGCTTCTGCCCCATCTTCAGAAGCAGCCGAGTTCCGCCATCATTAATGTTTCCTCCGGGCTGGCTTTCGTTCCCTTTCCTCTCACGCCCACCTACTCCGCCACAAAGGCCGCCCTCCATTCCTACACGCTGTCGCTGCGCGTTCAACTACAGGGCACTCCGGTTGAGGTCATCGAAATCATTCCACCCGCCGTCGCGACCGATCTAACCCCCGGTCGCTCCGCGAACGCTCCGCGTATGATGTCGGTAAAGGACTACATCGCGGAAACGATGCAACTCCTGAAGACGCAGCCCACGCCATCGGAGATCAATGTGGAGAAGGTAAAATTCCTCCGCTTCGCCGAGGCCACAGGCTCCTTCGATAAGGCTCTCCAGATGCTGAGTCAGCTCAGGCTTCCGAACGAGTGACCATGGATGATTTCGTTGCAGCCCTGTTGTGCCTGGGATTTCTCGTTCTCCCGACGATTGTCTTGATTGCGATCATCTCAAGCAAGATCAAGGCCTCCAGGCTGGTACAAGGGATCTGCGCCCATCCGAAATCGCGCTCATCCGATGCGGACAAGGGTCGAACTAAAACAGAATCCTTCCCGCCACAACTTCGATTTCAAACCAAACCCCAGAAATGACTCCTCAAATATGAACTACCAGCTTCTCGGCCGTAGCGGCCTTCGCGTTTCCGATCTCTGCCTTGGCACCATGACTTTCGGTGATGACTGGGGTTGGGGCGCAGCCAAAGATGAATCCCGGAAAATCTACGATGCTTATCGCGAAGCGGGCGGCAACTTCATCGACACGGCCAACATCTATACGAATGGCTCAAGTGAGAAGCTCGTCGGCGAGTTCGTCGCCAGCCACCGGGAGGAAGTGGTCGTGGCTACGAAATACACCAACGCCACGTCCGGCTTCACCGGCAGGCCCGGCACCGACGCCAATGCGGGCGGCAACCAACGCAAGAACATGGTGCAGGCCGTCGAAGCCAGCTTGAAGCGACTCAACACCGATTACATTGATCTCTCTTGGCTCCATGTCTGGGACCAGATGACTCCCGCCGAGGAAGTCATGCGGGCTTTTGATGATCTGGTTCGATCGGGGAAGGTCCTCTACGTCGGCATCTCGGATGCTCCGGCCTGGGTGGTGGCAAAATCCAACACGTTGGCGGAACTTCGCGGTTGGACGCGCTACGTCGGTTTGCAGATTGAGTACAGCCTGCTGGAACGCACGGTCGAACGGGAACTCGTTCCGATGGCAAAGGATCAACAGATGACCGTGCTGGCTTGGTCGCCTCTCCGGAACGGCTTGCTCACCGGCAAGTATCTGCCGGAAAATGTGAATGAATCCAAAGCGGACGGCGCACGGATGCATAGCGAGATGATGAAGGCGTTTGGCTCCGCCATACCTGAGAGCGCTCACGCGACGGTGCGTGAAATCGTTGCGGTCGGCAAGGAACTGGGCGTCTCGGCCGCGCAGGTTGCCCTGGCGTGGCTGCGTTACCGTTCGGTCCCGGTGATTCCCATCATCGGCGCGCGGAAACTCGCCCAAATCGAGGACAACATTCGCAGTCTGGACGTAACGCTTTCCCCGGAACAACTCCAGCGCCTCGACAAGGCAAGCGCCGTCTCCCTGGGCTTCCCGCATGACTTCATGGCGCTCGACCCGGTCAAGGCCATCGTCTTCGGAGGCTTGCGCGACCGAATCAAAGCATAGGACGATGTAGTTCAACCCCTCGCCGCAATTAAACAAATCGGTAAAGACCTTGAGTCTCCAATGATGAACATCTCAACTTATCGTCAGCTTATACCTTCTCCGGTAGCTTTGGTCACCGGAGCCAACAAGGGAATTGGTTTTGAAATCAGCCGGATATTGGCCGAGTCGGGAATTTTCGTCTGGATGGCGGGACGAGATTCAGCACGAATTAAGGAGGCCACGGCTTCGCTTAAAAAAGCGGGCCTCCCGGTTGACGCCATTTCCCTGGACGTAACGGATCCCCAATCAGTGGAATCTGCCGCACAACACGTACAAACCGTCTCCGGTGCGCTCGATATCCTGGTCAACAACGCGGGCATTGTGAACGAGCGTCGCCTAAATAAGGCGGGAGAACCGGAGGTGATTCCGCCGAGCCAGATCGAACTGAACACGCTGCGGCAAACATACGAGACCAATGTCTTCGGAGTTTTCACCGTGACAAAAGCCTTCCTTTCCCTGCTGCGGAAATCCCCGGCGGGGCGCATCGTCAACATGTCGAGTGGATTGGGCTCTCTGACGCAACGCAGCGATCCAAACTGGGCCTATAGTGTCGTCAATGCACTCGCGTATTGCTCCTCCAAGACGGCAGTGAATGGAATAACAGTCGCCTTCGCCAAGGAATTGAAAGATACACCGATCAAGGTGAACGCAGCCGACCCCGGCTACTGCGCCACGGACCTCAACGGTCACAGCGGTCCCCGAACTCCGACTCAAGGAGCGGAGATTGCTGTTCGCCTCGCCACTCTCCCAGAGGATGGCCCAACTTGCGGCTACTTTGATGAGAATGGTCCCGTGCCCTGGTAAGCAACTTTTTTTCAACCCAACGTCGCATTGGAGAGTCCGGATAAGTAAATCCGATTCCGCCCCTCGCCTTGATTACGGTACCGTCGTCGAAAATGTTCACTCTTTCCCGGCCGGGCCGCCGGAAGAGCTGGAGGAGATCCTTTACGCCGCCCCAGGTAAACCAGACGCCGGTGAGCACGGCGAAGAAGATCGGCAGACCGAGCCCGACCCCACGATAATACCTTTGTCCTGGCAGACTTTTAGTGGACTAGCATTGCTATGCGTTGCCCAAGGTCCGAGCCAAGAAACATCAGCTTAGCTTGCACTTCACTAAGCAGCCAGAGTGACGTCCGTCTCCTCCACCGTCCTGGCTGGTTGTTCGAGGGGAGGAACGCTGGCGAAATCGGCCACAGCCTCATCCGCCGGAGGAAGATTTCGCCACCAGAAAAAATAGAGGGTGACGCAGCCGATGAAGAAGACCGGTAGCGTGTTAAAAAAACCTTCCCAGTTATGGGTCAGAAACTGCATGGGCAGGAGGAAGAGACAAACCTGCCAGACCAATGTGCATACCACAGTCAAGATGTCCCCCCGGTGTTCCCGTTTCCAGGCGCCGCGCGTCTCACCGGGCAACTCGCTCCAAAAAGGTTTCCACCAACCAAAGGGCCGGGTCGTTCGGTAAAAGTGACGCACAACCGCGTGCGGTGTACGACCGCTCAGCAAGGAGCCCGCAACCGTGGCCAGAATGGATACGCTCGTCATGAGCGTGAACTGCATCCATTCCAACATCGTGGGATCCAGCCAGCGTTGAACCAACGCGGCGACTCCTCCCAGGAAGAGTCCCGCCGCCATGCCCCAGGCATTCGTCCGCCACCAGTAGAGCCGGAGTAATCCCGGCCCGAGGCCCCCGGCGGTCAAACTCATGACCAGCCAGCCCCAGAGATCATTGATACTGGGAGCAGCCAGCCCCAAGCCGAAGCTCGCCGCTATGATCAGGAGAGAGGAAATGTAGGCGAAAAGGATGAGCTCCCTATTTTTCGCGCGAGGTCGCAAAAAGTTTTGATAGATGTCGCGGACGAAAAGCGCACTCGCGTTATTTACCAGTCCCGTGAGCGCGCCCATCAGCGCGGCTAACAGGCAGACGATAAGAAGTCCGCGGAAACCCGAAGTCATCGTGTGGAGAAGAACGGCGGGCAGAATCAACTCGGGATTAATATTGCCGGAAGGTCCGATGAGCAACAGAGCCGGCTGCCAATCGGGCCCCAAGACTTGGGAAATATGTTGTATCAGCGCGGGAGGCGCCGATTGGGGGAAATGAACCAGGCCACTGGTAAAGCGCGCCCAATTGCCGGCGGTCAGTCCCGGCTGCGCGGCGTGAATGGCCTGGGCCACATCCATCGCTGCGGCTTTGTTGGGTAAAATGTGATGAATGAGAAAAATCCCCAACGTCGCGAAGCTGATCATCAGGGGCCAGCGAAACATCACCATGACGCCTTGAAGAAGGCACTGAAGACTTGCTTCCCGTGGGTTCTTGGCGGCGAAATAGCGCGAATCAGTGCCGCTGCTCATGCCGCCAAAAATGTTTCGTAAAAGATAAAAGGCGGCGGCCATCATCAATGATTGGTAGGCCTCGTAGCCCGGAGGCATCGTCACATGCCAGGCGGGCGCGGAATCCACCCAGTGTGCATTGCCGGTGACCGATTGCGCCACGGCCGCGAGGGCCGCTTCGCTGGGAATCTTGTGCCATGCAATGAAACTTACCACCACACAGCCGACGATCATGATGCATCCCTGGACGAGATCGGTCAGCACCACGCCGTAAAATCCAGCCAGGACGGTGTAGACGGCGGCGAAGCAGAGCACGCCCAGCGTGAGCAACGTCGGATCGACCGGGAACACGACACCCATGAACAATGTCGCGCCCCGCACCAGATAGGCGAGCGTGCCAATTGTCGTGATGATTCCCATGATCGCGCTGGCGAGGCGCAACATCTCTCCGGAAAACCCGGTGCCGAAGCGATATGTCATCCACTCCGCCGAGGTCATGCAACCGGAACGGCGATGCCATTTCGCGGTATAAGCCAAAAGAAAGGCCAGAATCAGCACGGCGCCCCCGCGAAATTCTATATAGAGTCCACGCGGTCCCAGAAGATAGAGGAACGACGTGATGATCATCGTCCCCGTCATGTCGAACCAGGCCGACATGCCGGAGAAACCCAACAGATACCAAGGCAGACTTCTTCCTCCCAGGTAGTAGCTCTCCATGGTCTGGGCCGCCCGTCGGGACATGGCCAGTCCAACAAGCAAAATGATGGCGAAGAATGCGCCGATCACCACGTAATCAGTAATGGATAAGGTCGTCATCGTCTTCTTCAATCGCCATGATTCCCTCCCCGCGCCAATAAGGCAACGGTCAGAGATTAGCCCCTAATCTTCGAGGAGATTCGTCTTTCGTATTCCTCCGCCGTCGGCGGGTACGTGCCAAGTGGTGATTTCCACGGGCCCGAGATCGAAGGAGATTTCCCGCTGGAGTGTCGGCAGGCGCAAAGTTCCCGAAGCACTCCGGCCATGAAGCTCCACGCAGCGAATAATCCAACCGTTGTCATCCTCAGCCCATTTAAGCGCCGGCACCGAACCATTCGCCACGTCCAGCTCGATGACCGAAAGACGGTGCGGCAAAATACCTCCGTGATGATACGCCGGCAATTTAACCGCCGGCATGAGAAACGCCTCCGCTTGGCGAGGAATCTCGGCCTCCCGCCATGAACCCTGATGGACGACGATTCGATAATGGAAATCCCGCTGGCCTTGTTCCATGTAACGGTAACCATCCCTGCGGGGGCCCGCCGGACCGTGGTCGGACCAAATAGTGCTGTGGAAAAGAGTAAGGCGCAGCTCTCCCAGAGTGGCGCTGTATCCACCCAGACCCTCGGTAAAAAGAGCCAAGCCGAAAGCGCCCTTCTCATCCCGGCCGCTCAAGTCGAGCCAGGTTTGCATGGGCATTTCCGATCCATCCGCCGGGCGCGAGGCAAAGCCATAGGGAACGGAAGCGGTCACCTCGCCATTCGCGAGAACAGTGGAGAATCCGAGCTTGAGCACTTTCTGCTCGGCCCGCCAATCTACTCGCAGCCGGACATCCAGGCTGGCGGAATCGCTCCAAAGGATAAAATTCTGGATGATGCGTGATTCACCGAAATGGGTCGTTACTTCGATCCGCGCCCGCTCCGGCCCATTTTCGCGGACGATGATTTCGGCTCCAGAAAAACGTCCCAATTCCTGATCATAGGACACGACATCGTGTCCCCAAGTGTCCCCCGGATCATCCAGCACAATCGGAGAAGCCGCAGGACCCGCCAGCAATTCACGGCTGGCTTTTTTGTCCCAGAGCGATTTCAAGGAACCGAAGCGGTGATCAAACGTGGCGCGAATCAATCCGTTTTCCAGAATATTGCCGTGGGCGCGAGCAGGCTGAGGAGAAACGGGATTTTCCTCCGCAGCCATAAAATCAACCCGGTAGAGCGCGTAGCCCAGCGAAGGCAACTCCGCCTGAAAGGCGACACGAAAACGAGGCGGGACATCCGGCGCTTCAGTCCAAAGCTCCTGGCTGGGAATAACCCTCCCCTCCCCGTCTTTCACCACCGGCGTTCCCCGATGTTGAGGGGTACGCTCCATTTCGATTTCGATGAATTCCCGCACCGGCCATGCATTGGCATTAAAGACCAGGAAAGGCGCATTGGTGCCAGGATCTCCGGAAGCGGTCGCAACTTTCTGGGTAATCGCCTGCAGGCTGCGGGTGACGATTCCTTTGGCGACCGATAACGCATAACCGTAATCATCTCGCGCATCTTCGTAAGCCGCCTCAATCGATGAACCCGCGATGATGTCGTGAAATTGATTGAAGAGGACTTTCTTCCACGATTCGCGCAGTTCCTGGGAAGGATAGGCGCGTCCGGTCAGCATCTGCGCGGCGGCGGCGATTTTTTCTGCGCGCAAAAGAGCGACTTCCGCGCGCCGATTCCAGACTTTGACGTCGCTACAGGCGGAATAGCAACCCCGCGCGTGATGCAATAGCTCGTCCTTGATAATGGGAAACTGCTTTTCCTGGGGGCGAAGTGAATCCCGATAATCCTCGATGGAACCATGGCGCATGCCGGTGTAATTCCGGCGCGCCCGCTCGATGGACCGGATGCTGGCGACGGTCGGCCCGCCGCCGTGATTACCCATGCCGTAAAAGATCGGCATGTCGAGGACCTCCGGCTGATCCTTTCCGTAGCGCTCGATATAATCACGAATCCGCGGATCGAGCTTGTCGTCCTCCGCATCCCTCAACTCGGCGCAATTGTAAGAGGACAGAATCTGCACCGTGAGAATGGAAGATCCATCCAGGCCTTCCCAATGAAACACCGGGGCCGACAAGCCCGGCTTTTCATGCTGCATCGGTCGCATAAAAAAATAACTGTCGAGGCCATGCTGCCGGAGAATCTGGGGGAAGGTACATGGATGACCGAAGGTGTCGGGATTAAAACCGACCGTCGCCCGCCGGCCGAATTTCTCCTGAAAATAGCGCTGCCCGTAGAGGCCAAGGCGGGCGATCGATTCGCCCAGGGGAAGATTGGCATCCGGCTCGATCCACCAACCGCCAACCAGGCACCAGCGTCCTTCGTGCACGCGTTGCCTGATCTCCTCAAAAAGATCCGGATCGGCTTCCTCCACCCAGGCATAAAATTGAGGAGAACTGGCGATGAAGGAAATCTCGGGAAACTCCTTCATCCGATCCAGCACGGACCGGAAAGTGGCGAAGACCTCCTGATAGCCTTCATCCCAAGTCCAGCGCCAAACCGGATCGATGTGCCCATGGCCGATCATCCAAAAACGATAACTGGCCGGATCCGTGACCAGCGATTTCTCCCCCAGGGAAGCAGGCAACGTGGTCATAGCAAAAAATGGGGAACGCTCATGTATCTTTCGATCAACCGGGGATGTACTTCCTTATTAAGTGAGGCCCCGCTAAGAGTCAATATAAGATGTATTGTTTTTAAGATGACTTGTTAGTTGGTCGGGTCAATCCGGATCTTCAATTTTCGTGGAAGCTCGTCGGGATCCAGCTGGGCAACGTCCTGGCCCGTTTCTTTTGCCGTCGCGGCGGCAAGCCCCGCCACCTGGCCGGTCGTCATCCAAAGAGGCTCCATGCGGAGCACCGACATGGCGATGTGGGTGCTCGAAAGCGCCACCGGCACCAGGAGATTGTCAATCTTCTGCGGCAACATGGCCCCATAAGGGACCTGCCCCGGTTGGGCCGGCCCGAGGGCCTTTTTCGGATACCAAAGCACGCCTTCCATGAACCCATCCTCAGCAAAACGGCGATCGTGGCAGGGATGGATGTCGAACGAATGCTCGCCGAGGGCGATGGGATGCTCCACCGCCGGTGTGCGTCCCGTCTTCACATCGACGGTGAAGTTATGCTGCGTCACGCGCGCGCGCCCTTCGATCCGGCGGCCTTGCCGGACATAAATCTGCCAGGGCCAATGGCCGTTATCGACAAACTCGTCCTGATGCAATCCAGCCTGGAGCCATTGATTACGAACGGCCTCAGGCACCCGGGGCTCATGCTGCAAAAACCAGATCAGCCCGGCCACGTGATCGATGTGAAATTGCTCCAGCCGTGCGCGATGATATCTTTCCGCTTCCGGCCACGACCAGCTGATCCCAGGGCAATTGATGCTCGTCAGCCAATCGATGGAACCGTTCAGTTGATACTTCTGCCGCGGCAACGCCTCGCCGTAGCCAAATCCCTTGAGGCGCCCATCGGCAAAGTCGTCCAGGAGCGGCAGAAAATCCTGCAGGTGCTGCTCATAGCTGGCTGGCTTTTCAATCGGCACGAATTTTTTCGGATCAACCGTAAAGATGCTTCGCGCGCAATAAGCTTGAATGGCGGGCGACGGTTCACCGGTATCGGGCGTCATGATTTGCGTGCCCGTTCTCCAGTTCATGTAGTGGATGCCGGCCCTCGACTCGCCGTATTCCTCGCGCCCCTCACGGCCCACGCGATAAGGCACCTGGGCCGCCGCCGCCAAGTCTCCCTCGTAGGTCCCATCGATAAAAGTCCGGGCTGAAACCGGCACGCGGCTCCCCTTGGGCGTTTCCAATTCGACCTCCGAGATGCGGCCGTTTCCGACGGTCGCCTTCGTGAGATGATGCCCCGGCCAATAAGTCAGCCGCTCGCCTTCCGCCTCGAGCATCCGCACAAATACCCGCTCCGCCACCGACGGTTCATAGAACCAGCCGTCCTGGATCAACTTCCAATCGGCGGACCCTTCAACCAATGCCCCCTTGTACTCCGCCCTCACGCCCTCGATAAATTCGAGCACCATCCCACCGAATAAATAACGCCGCACCGCATCGGTGGTGCAGAGGCCGCTGGCCGTCATGCCGCCGGGATGATTCTTGGGACAGGCCAGGATGACGCGACAACCTCCCCGCGCGGCCTGGATGGCAGCCGCGATTCCTCCAGGCGTCGAACCGTAAACAAAGACATCGCACGTTGTCGCGTTCAAGGAGGTTGGGCGCGCCAACGTTTCATCGGCTGCGGCCTCCGCCGTGAAAAAGCCCGCCGCCACGGAACTGCAGGCGGCGACTTCCGCAATGAATTCCCGACGAGTTTTTAATCGAGGTGATGCGTTCATATCTCAAAGCAGAGGTTAACAGGTCAATGCGTCCAACTCCTCGAGCACCGGTTGAGGAAGAATAATCTCCGCGGCACCCGCGTTGTCCCGGATTTGCCCGGACTTCTTCGCGCCGGGTAGAACGGTCGTCACGCCAGGTTGGGCGAGGCACCACGCAAGGGCAAGCTGCGGAGTCGTGATTCCCAGTTTCCGGGAAAGTTCCTGGCAGCGCCGGGCTACCGTGAAATGCCGGGGCAGGTTTTCCTGCGAAAACTGTGGTTGTCGATGGCGATAATCGCCGGGAGGCGGCAGATGATCCTCGTTATATTTTCCGGTCAAGACCGCCTTACCCAAGGGTGAATAGGCCATGATCCCTATTTTCTTTTCGAGACAAAACGGAACCTGATCCTTCTCGATTTCGCGCTCGAGGAGATTGTAGGGAAGCTGATCGGCCGCAACCTCACCGTGCTCGAGCGCGTGCTGAAGCAACTCCTTGCTGAAATTACTCACCCCGAAATGGCGGATCTTTCCTGCACGCTTCAACTTCAGCATCGCGCCCACGGTTTCCTCCAGGGGCGTTCGCGGATCGGGCCAATGAGCCAGATAAAGATCGATATAATCGGTCTGCAGCCTTCTCAGACTTCCCTCGCAACGGCTGATGATGTGGGCCGCGGAGAGATCGCAGGCGCGCCCATCGATCCGCTCATCGGCGAAGATCGGCCCCACCTTGGTGACGACAATGAATTCACTCCGTTTTCCGAGGCCTTGCAGCGATTCGCCCATCAATGTCTCCGCCAAGCCGCAGCCATAACCCTCCGCCGTATCGAACAAATTGATCCCGCATTCCAACGCGGTGGAAACCATCGCCTTCACCGCGTCACGGTCGAGCTTCGTCCCCGGTGGCATCGTTTGCGCATAATCGCAAAAGGGCCATGACATCGTTCCCAGTCCCACGACGGAAACGC
>JAMFSY010000051.1 GCA_026225555.1 Methylacidiphilales bacterium | reverse complement strand
GATCCGAGTGACGCGGGCCTGGCTTCGGCTTATTCGACCTTATTGAAAACCCGGCCCACCGCCGTGAATTTGCGCTGGGCGCTGGACCGGATGCAGGCGGCGGTCGTGCAGTTGCCGCCCGCGAAACGGCTGGGCGTGGCCTATGATCGCGCGGCGGAATTATGCGACGAGGATGTCGCCGTCAACGAAGCGATAGGGCGCGAAGGTCTTGCGATTTTCCGCAAGATTCTGGCGGAAAAACCGGCCGGCTCGCGTCTCAATGTGCTGACCCACTGCAACGCGGGTTGGCTCGCGTGTGTCGATTGGGGCACCGCGCTGGCGCCGATTTTCATGGCGCATGATGCCGGATTGCCGGTGCATGTCTGGGTCGATGAGACTCGTCCCCGCAATCAGGGCGCGTCGTTGACCGCGTGGGAATTGAACCAACATGGCGTGCCGCACACCGTGGTGGTCGATAACGCGGGCGGGCATCTCATGCAGCATGGGTTGGTCGATCTCTGCATTGTGGGCACCGACCGGACGACCGCGCAGGGTGATGTCTGCAACAAGATCGGCACCTATCTGAAAGCGCTCGCGGCGAGGGATAACGGCGTGCCTTTCTATGTCGCGCTGCCCAGTTCGACCATCGATTGGTCGATCCGCGATGGATTGAAGGAAATTCCGATCGAGGAACGAAGCGCCACCGAGGTCACGCATCTTCGCGGGAAGACGGCGGATGGCGGATACGCGGAAATTCAGGTGACTCCCGATGGAACGCCCGCCTGTAACTACGGTTTCGATGTCACGCCCGCGCGCCTGGTGACAGGGCTGATCACCGAGAAGGGAGTCTGCGAGGCGAGTGAGACAGGGCTGAAGGAACTCTTCGGAAAGCTTTAGTTTAACCTCGGGATGACAGCCCGGAAAAATCGCGCTAACGTGGGCTCGCGATGGCGTCCCGAGTTATTTACCTGGTGGTTTTACTGGCCTGGATCGCCTTGCTTTGGGTGGGACTCGATTTCGCGGCGAAGCCGAAGCAGGCTCCGTCGGCAATCCCCACGACGCAACTGGATTGGGTGACTTTTTTCGCGGCCGACATCCTGCCCAGCTTGCCGGTGACGGATGAGTTTGTAACTCCGCTTCGTCCTCCCGATGGCGATGGCGCGGTCGTAACGCTTCCTTTTTTGGAGGAGGGGCACCTGGGCGAGGACTGGTCCACCGCTCAGGGCGATGCCGCCTTGGGCGAACCGGTATACAGCGTGGCCGATGGCTGGGTGTCTGCGGCCCAGGATTTTGAAAATGCGTGGGGCAAGGTGATCTTCATTTGTTACCGCCTCCCGGAAGGCCGCTGGCCGCCTTTTATCGAGGTCATGTACGCGCAGTTGCAGAGCATGGATGTGGCGTCGGGAACTTTCGTCAAGCGCGGCCAGAAGATCGGGGAGGTAGGTAATGCGGGTGGAACTTATGCCGTGGCCAATGGTGGCATGGGCGCGCATTTGCATTGGGAAGTGCGGCAGACGGTGGGCAAGGGCCTGGGGCCGGGCTTCGACACGAAGCGCGACGGATGGTTGGAGCCAAGCGCCTTTCTTGCGGCCCATCGCGGGGAGCGCTCCAAGCAGCCCTTAAAAGTGAAAGTGCTGGGCAACGCGGAGCGCAGGGGCTGGGGAACGGACTAGGAGATTCTCGTAAGGGAATGGAGAGGCGTTGAGTTCGGGTGAATCGAAATAGTATTGACCGATTCAAACAGGTGTTTTAATTTCCCGTTTTAAATGCAAGCACCCAACCCCAAACGTGAAGAAACCAGCGCACGGATCATCGCGGCGGCCGGGGCGGTCTTCGCCGAGCGCGGTTTTCGCGGTACCACCATTCGCCAGATCACAACCCGCGCGGGGGTGAACCTGGCCGCGGTTAATTATCACTTCCGAGACAAGGCTGAGCTCTACGTGCGTGTTCTTCGCGAAGCGAAGCGGTGCGCGACGGATATCATCATCGACGATATTCCCGGCGACGCCGAGGCCCGGTTGCGCGGTTTTATCGACCGGTTTGTGCGCTATCTGCTCGATCCCGAACGGCCAGCCTGGCATGGACGAGTCATTGCCCTGGAAATGTCGAACCCTACTCCGGCGCTCGGAGTCATCATCCTCGAACTGACCTCGCCGCTTTACCGGGACGTACGCGCGCTGATCGGCAAGGTCGTCGAGGACAGCGCATCGCCACGGGAGCTTGATCTTTTTGCGCTGAGCATTTTTGGGCAATGCGTTTTTTACGTCAACAGCCGGCCCTTAGTGGAACAAATGGCGACCGACTTGAACAAGACTCCGGACCGGATCGGTCGGATCTCCACCCACATTGGCGACTTTTCGATTGCCGCGCTTCATGATTTTCGCCGTCAAGCCAACCAACCTCGTCCACGCGCCGCTGGCGTCCGGACCAAACGTCTCGCCCTCCGATGAACGATCAATCCGAATCCTCCCCGAAACAGGAAGACGCGCCTTCGAAGGAAGAGTTGAAGCGCGAAATTAAACAGGAAATCGGCGAGGCCATTCAAGGCGGCGGCAAGTCCTCCGACCATGAAGGTTCCCCCGAGAAAGAAAAAGGCGACGGCGGAAAGAACGATAAGCCCGAGGAAAAAAAGGATGAGCCCAAGGAGAAGTTTCACTGGACGCCGCTAAAGATCATCGGGTTGATCGTGCTCGTCGTGATCGTGGCCATCGTGGGGACCTATTACATCATCTATGCGATGGCGCATGAGACGACCGACGATGCCTACACGACCGGTTTCGTTCACCAGATCAGTTCACGTGTGACCAGCAATGTGACGCAATTGCTGATCGTCGATAACCAATTCGTTAAACAAGGGCAGGTGCTGGTGAAACTAGATCCACGAGACTTTCTGGTCCAGGTGGCCAAGGCGCAGGCCAACTATGATCGAGCAAAAGCCGACTTCGACCGGGTCGACGCCCTACGGAATGACGTGGCCATTTCCAAGCAGGATTACGATCAGACGAAGACCAACATGGAAGTGGCGAAGGCCAATCTCGACGATGCCAATAACCAGCTAAGTTACTGCACGATCGTCGCGCCGACAGATGGCTATATAGGTAACCGCACGGTCGAGGTGGGCAATCGCGTGACGGTTGGCGGTGCGCTGATGGCCGTGGTGCAGGACGTCTGGGTCGTGGCCAATTATAAGGAAACTCAGCTTGGGAAAATGAAGAAAAACCAGCACGTGAAAATCACGGTGGATGCGATCCCCGGCCAAACCTTCGTGGGGCACGTGGATAGTTTCTCGCCTGGCACTGGTTCGACTTTTGCGCTGCTGCCGCCGGATAACGCGACGGGTAACTTCACCAAGATCGTGCAGCGCGTCCCGGTAAAGATTCTTTTTGAGCCCGACAGCATCAAGGATTTTCGTGGACGATTGGCCCCCGGCTTGTCCGTCGAGACGGCGGTGGAGCTCGACCAATCCGTGCACCCGGTGGGTGACCAAAACAATAAAGCGGGACAATAGGGGAAAAGCATGGCCGGCCAGGATAACGCTCAATCCCCATCTTCTTCTGGAGGAGAAAAGGAGGTCACGTCGAAGGAATGGCTGGCTCTCTTCGGTGTCATGCTCGGCGCGTTCATGGCCGTGCTTGATATTCAGATTACGAATTCCTCGCTGAAGGACATTGCCGGCGCGATCGGTTCCTCCATCGATGAGGGCTCGTGGATTTCGACGGCCTATCTGGTGGCGGAGATCGTGGTCATCGGCGTGAGTGGCATCATGGCCGCGACTTTTTCCATCAAGCGCTACCTGCTTTTCTGCGCCGTTGGTTTTCTTTTTTTCTCCGTCATGTGCGCCTTCTGCACTGATCTGCAGGAGCTCATCATTTGCCGGGCGCTGCAGGGCATTACTGGGGGCGCGCTCATTCCCTTGGCTTTCAGCATCATCCTGCTTTTGCTGCCCAAATCGAAGCAACCCATCGGGATGGCCCTTTTCGGTTTCACAGCCACGTTCGGACCCTCCATCGGCCCCACGATCGGCGGATGGCTGACCGATAACTACGGCTGGCAGTGGATCTTCTTCATCAACGTCCCGCCGGGCCTGGCGCTGATCGCCATCGTTTGGACCTGCCTGAAGCAGGATCCAATGCGCCTTGATCTGATTCGCGGGATGGATTATTTCGGCATCATTACCATGGCGATCGGGCTTGGTTCGCTCGAATACGTGCTGGAGGAAGGCGAGCGCAAGGACTGGTTCGGCAACGTTCTCATCTTCCGCTTCGCCTGGATTGCGGGCATTTTTATCACGCTCTTTTTCATTCGGGAACTCACGGCGAAGAGACCCTTTTTGAACCTGGGGCTTTTCCGTTATCGAAGCTTCACGCTTTCCTGCATTATTCAGACGGCCCTTGGTCTGGGGCTTTACGGCACCGTGTTCATCGTGCCCGAATATCTTTCGAGTATCCAGGGTTACAGTGCGAGCGACATTGGACAGACGCTCATGTGGGTAGGTATTCCGCAGCTCTTTATTCTGCCTTTCGTGCCCAAGCTGATCAAAATTTTCGATATCCGGCTCGTGATTGCCCTCGGGGCCTTCTTCTTCTCTCTTAGTTGCTTCATGAATGCCTTTCTCGATGCCGATTACGCCCGTCCTCAATTTGTGGTGAGTAACATCGTGCGCGCGATTGGCCAGCCGCTGATTCTCATCCCGCTCCTGAGTGTCGCCACGGCCGATATTCCGCCGAAGGAATCGGGCTCCGCTTCGGCCCTCTTCAATATGATGCGCAATCTGGGGGGATCGATGGGCATCGCGTTGCTCTCTACGCTCGTGACGAACCGGGAGCATCTCCACTCCGTGCGGATCGGTTCGACGGTCACGGCGGAGTCCCCCCAAGTGGGGCCGAGGCTGGAAGTTTTGACGAATATGCTGCTGATGAAGGGCCTTGATCCTTTCACCGCCGGGCGCACGGCCTTGAAGATCCTGAATGAATCCATCAGCAAGCAGTCTTTTCTCATGGCCTATAGCGATGCCTTTTATGTCATCGGAGCCATCATGGGCGGGAGCGCCTTCCTGCTCTTTTTCGTGAAGAAACCCAAGAAACTGCAGCAGGCGCATTGAGCTCAATCATGAAAACTTTTTCTCTCCGCCTTGGCTTTTTGGCGACTCTCGGCCTCCTGACTGGTTGCTCGGTCGGGCCGAATTATCATCGTCCCGCGCCGGTCGCGTTGCCGATGGATTGGCATTGGAAAAAAGCGGAGCCTCGCGATGAATTGGCCAAGGGACCCTGGTGGGAACTCTTCCGCGATTCCGATTTGAACCGCATGGAAAGTCTGGCCGCCGCGCAGAATCAGAATTTGCAGGAGGCCGTCGGGCGGGTGGATGAGGCCCGCGCCCGCGCCCGGCTGCAGGGCGCTTCGTTTTTCCCCACGATCACAGCCAATGCGTCCTATACGCGGACCCAATTGCCCGCGGATAATCCCCAGTTTGCGAAGATACCGATTCCCGGAATTCTCACCCGGCTCGAGCCCTACAATTCCTTCAGCGTGCCTCTGGATCTTAGTTATGAGATTGATCTCTGGGGGCGTGTTCGCCGGTCCTTCGAGGCGGCGCAAGCGCAGGCGCAGGCTTCAGTGGCCGATTATCAAAACGTGCTGCTGACGTTGAACAGCGATGTCGCGGTCGAATATCTCACCTTGCGGGAGTACGATTCCGAGACCCGCATTCTCGAGGATACGGTGAAGGCGCGCACCGAATCGTTGCGCATCAATAAGGTGCGCGTGCAGGCGGGCCGGGCGACAAATGTGGATGTCGCGCAGGCGGCGACCGACCTGACCAACGCTGAAGCTCAGCTCGACGAGGTGGAGCAGAATCGGGCGGAAACGGAAAACGCCATCGCCGTCCTCTGCGGAACGACCGTGGCGGAGCTGAATCTTCCTTCCCATCCGCTCGATCTGAAGCCGCCAAGTATTCCAGTGGGGTTGCCTGCTTCGCTCTTGGAACGGCGGCCGGATGTGGCCGAAGCGGAGCGGACGATGGCGGCGAGGAATGCGCAGATTGGCGTGGCCTATGCCGCTTTCTTTCCCTCCCTTTCCCTGACCGGTCAGGGCGGCGTATTAAGCGCGCGGGCGACCGACCTTTTCCATTGGCAGAATACCATCTGGTCCTTCGGCCCCAGCATCAGCCTGCCGATTTTCGATGGTGGACAGAATAATTCCAATCTGCAAATCGCCCGCGCCCAGTATGACCAGGCGGTGTCCAGTTATCGGAGCAGCGTCTTGAATTCTGTGAAGGATGTGGAAAATGCGCTGGCCGATTTGCGCTTCCTCGCTCGCGAGACGGATGCCCTGCGGCAGTCGGTCCAGTCTTCGCGACAGGCGACCGATCTGGAGAAAAAGCGATTCCTGGTGGGCGAGACAAATTATACCGATGTGATCGTCGCCGACGAAACCCGGCTGAGCACAGAGCGAACCGATTCCCAGGTTCGCGGCCAGCAGCTCTACGCCACCGTCCGTCTGATCAAGGCGCTCGGCGGCGGATGGGACGCCCGGGAACTGGCGCCGGAGCAGCCCGCGCCGATTCCGTTCGGATCCCACGCCGACTTGCCGACTCACTAGAAGTCTACCGCTTCTTTTCCGGCGTCTCGCGATGGACGTCGGCGGGCGAGACATCGTCCCGCAAGCCCAGGAAGGCGGGATGGCGCAGGGAACCATCTTCGGTCCACTCGGTGAATTGGATTTCGGCAATCAATGCCGGCTTGATCCACGTGCACCGCTTCATCTCGGTGGCGGTGATTCCGCCTCCCCAGCGTCCTGAACGGGCTTTGGGTAAATTAAAGAAGGGGCACTTTTCGATCTTCAGTTTCTTCATCTGGAGATAAAGCGAGGCGAGTAATTTTTGATTGAAACCGGTGCCTACTTTACCGCAAAAACGCAGTCCCTTTTTCTCCTGGACGCCGATGAGTAGGGCCCCGAAATGAGATCGCCCGCCCTTGGGCTCGGTGAATCCACCAATGACGAAATCCTGTTGGTTAATCGCCTTGACCTTGACCCATTGCCCGGAGCGTTGCCCTGCTTCGTAAACTGATTTCCGACGCTTAGCGACGATCCCCTCGAGATGTTCCTTGCGAATGGCTGCCCATACTTTCTTGGCCGTTCCCGGAAGATCCTCGGATACCAGGAGGCGGGGAGAAACGTCCTTGAGCAGCTTGCGGAGTTGTTTTCTCCGCTCTTCCAAAGGCTCGCCGGTGAGGTCCTTTCCGTTTAGCGAAAGGAGATCGAAAAAATAGTAGAGGAGGGGTGGACCCTGCTCATAGTTTTGCAGGATTTGAAAGGAAGGCCGGTTATCTTTGTCCGGCGCGACGATTTCCCCGTCCAGAATGGCTTCCTGGGCGGGGATCTTTCCAACTTCCTCCGCGAGATCAGGAAAGCGTTCGTTCAGGGTTTTGCGGTTTCGGGAAAGCAACAAGGCCATCCCTTTTTTGCAAATGGCGAGCGAGCGATACCCGTCGAATTTAAATTCATATAGCCAGTCTGGACCCTCGGGAACTTCCGCGCGGGGAAGGCACTTCATCGGTTCCACGAAAAGCCGCTCGAGGTGTGATGATGACTCGGAAGTGGCACGGGTCGTCTTGGTTTTACCGGCATGACTCTTGAGCGGATCTTCCGGGTTGCTTTGCCAGGTGGCGTCCTGATCGCCCGCTATTTTGGCCATGGTGCGATGAGTGATGGTCGATTGATTGTCCAACTTTTTGGTGATGGCCGTGGTATTTTCTCCAGACTTCAGGAGGAGCCACTCGTTCTTATCTGAACGGGAGCGATTCATCCGCACCAGCGACCATTCACCGTTGAGCTTCTTTCCCTTCAAGGCGAAGTGAAGCAAGCCCTGCTTATGGGCTTCCAAAGGCGAGCCGCCCAACATTTGATAAGTGCCGGTGTCCCAGACCATCACGGTGCCACCGCCATAATTTCCCTGAGGAATGATCCCTTCGAATTTCGCGTAATCGAGCGGATGATCTTCCACCTCGACGGCAAGATGACGTTCGCCCTTTCGGGTGGGAATTCCCTTGGGCACCGCCCACGATTTCAATACGCCATCCATCGCCAACCGGAAGTCATAGTGAAGGCGAGAGGCATCATGCTTTTGGATGACGAAAAGAGATTCGCCTGAAGTCGGCGTCTTTTCGTCGCCTTTTGGCTCATGCGTCTGCTTGAAATTCCGCTTGGCGTGGTACTTTTTGAGACTCTCAGCTGAAGGGGGCGGGACAAGTTTAGGGACCATGTTTTTTGGCAGCTTTTGCTTCAGGGTCAGAACTTCCGCGAAGATATCTCCCTTTTTCTCCACGCGACGAAGAACTTGCTCGGTATTGAAGAAAACATGTTGGGGATCATCCTTTTTCGCACAACGGCTTACCTCTTCCCAAGCGAGAGGCGTGGCCACATAGGGCTGAGATTTGGCCCGCAGCGAATAAGCGAGAACGGTTGTCTTGCTCGAATCATTCTGGCTCCAGTCGATCAGCACTTTGCCGGGGCGGAGCGCCTTTTTCATATCGAAAACGACCCGATCCGGATGGGCTTCCTCCATTGCCATGGCCAGCGCTTTGGCGAAGGGTTTGGTAATGGCGTAGCTGGTGGACGTGTTGAGCGGGACATGAATTTGCAGTCCCTTGGAGCCGCTCGATTTAACGAAGCACTTCAGGCCGAGCTCTTCGAGGGCATCCCGAATCCATAGGGCGACCTCCGCGCAATCGGTTACGTCGGCGGGAGCGCCCGGATCGAGATCGAAGACGATCTGGGTGGGGCATTCGACATTTTGTTTTTTGGCGAGGAAGGGATGCAGTTCCAGATCCGCCAAGTTCGCGACCCAGATCAGGCTGGAGAGATCGTTGACGATACAGTAATCGATCGATCCCGTCGGATCGCGCTCGCTGGGAACCGCGGCCGTCTTAAACCATTTCGGTCGATATTTGGGCGCCCTCTTTTCATAGAAGAATTCTTCCTCCACGCCATTGGGATAACGCTTGAGGGTGAGGGGACGGTCGCGCAAATGAGGAAGAAGCACGGGCGCGATTCGGGCATAGTAATCAATCACCTGACCCTTCGTAAAACCGGCCTCGGGATAAAGGATTTTTTCGAGATGCGTTAAACGAAGTTCCCGTCCATCGACCTTGAAGGTGCTTTCTTGTTTCATGCAGGCAATTTCAATCCAAGCAAAGACCGCAGTCCCATAGATTGGGAATCACGGTTTACCAACCTCGAAAAACCTAACGGGCGACCGCCGCGCTTTCCTGCTGTACGACATGGAAGCCCTCGGCAAATTCCTCGATCATCTTCTTATTGAAATCGGGAATGTCAGATGGTTTCCGGCTGGTGACCAGACCGTTATCAGTCACGACGACTTCATCGGTCCAAGTCGCGTCGGCATTGGTGAGATCGGTCTTGAGAGAGGGGAAAGACGTCAGCTTGCGGCCCTTCACGACTCCGGCTTCAATCAACAACTGCGGCCCGTGACAAATGGCCGCGACCGGCTTGCCTTCCTCGAAGAAGTGTCGAACGAATTCGACCGCTTCAGGAATCGTCCGGAGAGTGTCCGGATTCATCACGCCACCGGGGAGAAGAAGGGCGTCGAAATCGTCCGCCTCGGCGTCCTCGATTTTAATGTCCACGTCAAAGGCGTCGCCTTCCTTGTCATGGTTCCAGCCCTTCACTTTGCGGTCGTTAGGTGAAACGATCTGCGTCACCGCGCCGGCATCCTGCAGGGCTTTTCTCGGCTCGGTCATTTCGACTTGTTCAAAACCATCCGCGATAAGAATGGCCACTTTCTTTCCATTGAGAGTCGGTTTCATAATTGAGGGGGTTGAGAGTTCGGATTCATTTTAGCTTGATCCATGCCATGGCTCGATGTGGCGCTATTTGTAGGACTTATGAAGCTAGTGGTCTTTCCCTATTGCGTTTCGCAAGAGAGCGGATGCAGGCTGCCCTTCAACCTTTCTCGTTCGGGGCGTATTCGGAGGGCGTATAGACATTGAAAGTCAGGGCCCTCTTGCGGCCGATATTTTCAAACCGATGCTTTGTGCCAGCTTCTACCAGACAAACATCGCCCGCGTGCAGCACCCGCTTCTCGCCATCGACTTCGGCATGCACCTCGCCTTCTATGACGAGGAGTACTTGATCGCTTCGCTTGTGGACGTTCATTTCCTCCGAACTTTGGCCACCGGAAGAGAGGGTCATGACGGCGGTCTGAGTGCGCTTGGAAGTCTGCAAAACTTCAAACCACGCCTTGGCGTCATAGAGATGAGCAACATTCATAGAAGAAAGAGGATTAATGGTTATCGGCGGCCGCAGCGGGTGCCGGAGCCAACTCCGGTTTATCAAAGCCCTTGGCCAGAGCTTCGCCAGACGCCCCAAGGGGTGCAATGCGCGCGGCTCCTTCTGCGGAGGAACTTCCGAGCGTGACCGACCCGGAGGAAAGTGGCCGAGGCTAGGTTTCCTTTGGGTTCGGCGCTCATCAAAAGTTCGTTATTATCTCCGGCGCGAGGCCAGAATAAAACCGAGAAGGAAACCGATTCCAATCAGGGCCAAAGGCTGAGCCGACATGGCGTCACGCGCGGCCTGGACCTTTTTATTGATGTGTTGCTTGGTGGCATCCACATGGGCTTCGGCATGATGTTTGACGTCCTGGGCGACTTGCACCACGTCCCGTTTAAGGGCCGAGATATCCTTCACCAAGGCTTCACGGGTATGAGAGGTTGAATTATTTTCCATAAATTAACTTAGGCGATTTTTTCGTTTGGGCGAATCTCGACTGGATTTTCTAGGCAGTCATCGTGCCAAAAAGCCGGGCCATTTTTTAAGCCCTATACCCCGAGGAAGTTAAAAACAGTGGGAACAAGAGACGTGGCTTTTGTTAAAAACAGTCTGCCCGACTCATGAAAGGCTGACTGGCAAATTGCTGTAGAATGCTGTTCTTAGAGAAAGAAAAGTCCCGCCGCAGCGGCGAACATTCCCAAGGTGGTGAGCCCCACGACGATTTGGGCTGAACGGGAGCTGGGCTGATTTCTCATGATTTTCCGATCAGAGGCCACCATAAGGATTCCGACGAGCAGAAAGGGTGCGAGGACGCCGTTGATTACCGCCGTCCAAAACAGCGCATCGACCGGTTTGATGTGGGTGAACGTGAGGCCGATTCCGAGCAGGATGGAGAGAGTCAGAACTCCATAGAAAGCGCGGGCGCGAAATAGAGTCTCATCAAGCCCTTGGCGAAAACCGAAAATCTCAGTGAAGGCGTAGGCCGCCGAACCGGCCAGCGTGGGAATGGCCAGGAACCCAACGCCGACCAGGCCCGTGGCATAGAGAAGAGCGGCGAATTGGCCGGCAAAAGGCTTAAGGGCCTGAACAGCGTCCTTCGAGGACTGGATCTGGGTGATGCCATGCTGATGCAAGGTCAGAGCGGTGGTCAGAATGATGAAATACATGATCAGGTTGGAAAAAAATCCACCCAGTCCCACGTCGATCGCGCGGTTTCTCAGCTCGTTCGGAGTGGCGCCGCGACGGCTGGCTCGGGTGACTTGCCCTTTGGCTTTGCCCTCCTCGATTTCCTGCGAAGCCTGCCAGAAAAAGAGATAAGGGCTGATGGTCGTGCCGAGAATGGCGACGAGCGTCGCCCACTGGGTATGTGTTTTCAGGGCCGAGGGCAGGAAAGTGGCGGCCAAAACTTCGTGCCAGTTCGGGTGCACCAGGAAGGCGGTAATAACATAAGCGAACAAAACGGCGGCCAGCCATTTCAAGATCGAGGCAATCGCCGCATAACGAAATCTTACCGTGGCAATAATAATGCCCAGGCCAAAGACGACGACCCAAAGTCCCGTGGGAACGTCGGTCAAAAGATTCATGACATCGGCCATGCCGGATAGGTCGGCGCCGACGTTGATGGTGTTGGCGATGAAGAGGGCCAAGCCCAGGCCAATCAGGACTGGTTGGGGAAACTTTTTGCGGAGGGCGTCCATTAATCCCGCGCCTGAGACCATGCCGATCCGGGCGCACATCATTTGCACGGAATACATCAGCGGCCACGACAGCAGCGCGGTCCACAGCATCGTGGTGCCAAGCTGCGCGCCCGCAATCGAGTAGGTGACGATGCCGGACGGATCGTCATCGGCAGCTCCTGTCACGACGCCCGGACCGAGAAGGGCGAAGAACCGACGGATTGGTCCTTTGGGCGAAGAGTTACCCGAAGGCGAGGCCGATGTCGATTGACGCGGAGAGGTCATTCAGCCCAGTGCCCGATAGATAAGGAAATAGATACAAAAAGAACCGGATGGAGTTGAAATCATCCGGTCCTTCAGAATAGGGATGGTTGTCTTATTTCTTCTTCGCCTTGATGTCATTCAACATCGAGATATGCATCTTGACGGTCTGGTCCGTCTTGCCGGCAAAGGTCTTCAGGTCACTGTCCTGGCCCGAGCTCGCTTCTTTCGACATCAACGTATCGGTCGCCTTATGGCCGGCCGTCATGTCCTTCAGGTACTCCTTGTCGAAAGCCTCGCCGGAGAGACCGTTGAGGGTATCCAGCATCTTCTGGTGTTTGGAATCCAGCGCGGTGGGGATCTCAATTCCCTTGGAGCTGGCAATGCCTTTCAACTCGTCATTGGCCTTGCCGTGATCTTCCACCATCTTGGAACCGAAATCTTTCACGTCCTGCGAGGCGCCTTTTTCCTGGGCGACTTTGCCGGATTCCACTTCAAACATGCCGCCGACGGCTGCTTTCTGCACGAAGGCCTTGTCGCCAGCGGAGGCATCCGCCGCGTGAGCCAGCGGGCTGAGGGATAAGGTGAGGGCGGGAGCAGCGAGCAAACAGGCGAGGGTTAACAGGGAGGGTTTCATAGACATTCTTTCTGTTTCGAGTTGAGGAGTCGTTTGACTAACGTTTATAGATTACGTTTCCAGAGCGGCGCTTTGGAGATGCGTAGGTCTCTCATTATGATGCACCCTTTATGCCATCTAAAGAAATGGATTTAAATCGCTTATAATTAGTAACTTAAGCGCGAGGTGTTCTATAAATATCGTGCGCTTTGCGGAAGAGGCGTTGAACGCGCCTGCATTATGCTAGATAAGCTTTCTCAGGCGGCGCGCCGCTTTTTGGAAATAGATACAACTTTTCCTTTCGCTGGCGGGCTTGAATGTGTGCGCCGTTTTTTCTCATCGGGACTCTTTTGCTTCAGGCTCTTGCGGAGAATTTCCACCAGATCGATGACATTGCTGGGACGTTCGGCTTTCGTTACTTTGGAAGCACGGATCTTTTTTCCTGAAAGCTTTTTATGGATGAGCTCTTTCAATGCGGCTTCGTAATCGTCCTGATAACTTTTAGGTTCCCACTTCGTTTTCATCGATTCGACCAGCTTCTGGGCGATCTCCCTTTCGCGGTCCTTGATGCTGACCTTGGGAGCGGTGACGAGATCCATCGGTTGCAGTTCCTCGTCGAAATGAAGCATCTCGGCGACCAGCCGATGGTCCCGCGCCATGAGGGCAACGAGATGTTCGCGGCCTCCGCGAAGCACGACCTTGGCAACTGCCGCCGTCCGGGTCTCCTCGAGAACTTCCACCAGTAAGTGGTAGGGCTTCTCGCCGCCCTTGTCCGATTGCACGAGATAAGGAGTGGAGAAATAAACCGGGGCGATATCGTCGAGATCGACGAACGCCGCGATATCGATCACGCGGGTCGATTTCAGGCCGATGTCGTCCATTTCGTCCTCGGTCATGATAACGTACTTGCCCTTTTCGTACTCGTAACCTTTGACGATATCGTCCCAGGCCACTTCCTCATCGCCGGCCTCAGCCACACGTTTGTTGCGGACCCGGCTCTCGTCCGATTTCCGCAAGAGATGGAACCGAATCGTATCGTCGCGCTTGATGCCCGAGTAAAGCGAAACAGGAATATTGACCAGTCCGAAACTGATCGCGCCTTTCCAGAGTGGATGCATAACCGGAAACCGTCGCCCATAAGCGGCGGAGGTTCAACCACTATGAAAAGCTAAGGCACGAGAAAGACGGTGAGCCGTTTCGGGCCATGGGCGCCGAGGACCAGGATGCGCTCGATGTCGCCCGTGCGGCTGGGACCGGTGATGAAGGAAAGAAAACTAGGCCATTCCCGGGCATAGCGCAGACGGGCCTGGTGCAGGGCGGTGCCGAGATCGGGCACCATCTGGGAGGCGGAGGCGATAACGATATGGTGCGGTGGCAGGACGGAAAGAGCGCGGCCTCCGGCGCTGGCGCTGCTGATCAGAAGGCTTCCGGTCTGGGCCACAAGAAAGTCGCACCCGGTGATGGCGGCATCGCAGCTTTCCATGTCCGTGACGGCATAGCCGGGTCCGACGACCAGCCGGGGAAGCGGAACTTTTTCCGCGAGAGGAAGGGCGAGGGGATGCGGATGGGTGGCGACCCGGTGCCAGCCGACTTCGCGAGCGAGCTGATTGAGATGTTCGGCGGCTTCGGCGGGCGAGCCGACGCGATGCAGCTCCGTCTTCAAGGCGGCGGAATTTTGCGCAAAAAGGGTAATCTGTTCCTCCAGCGATTCTCCGACCAGCGGCAGCCAGGCGCGAAAGGTCTCGGAACCGGGAAGGCCGTCATCATGGTTAGGCGCGGTGGGATGCTCGCCCGTGTGGCCGACGTGGCGATGAGGCGCGGGAACTTTCAACGCCTCACGAATACGGGCGAAGACTTCCTGGCGATGATCAGCGAGGGGCATGCGGTCCTTTCGCTTTCTTTTCCTTCCAATATTCCTGGAAACTTTGCGGGGCCATGTCGGGAAAATCGCGGGTCTTGGTCCAAAGTCGCAGCGGGTCGAGCAGCGTGCCGTTGACCAACTTGTGCAGCGGGAAAAAGATTTTGCCGAGCTTGCCGGAAAGCTGATAGAGCCACGGGCGGCGCATGAAGAAGACGAAGCCCGCGTAGATCGGTTTCTCCCACCAAGTCGCCTTGCCTTGCGTGGCATTACGCCGGTTCTGAAGCAGGTGATGATGCAGGTCGATGCCGACCGGACAGGCCTCGGTGCATGCTCCGCAGAGCGAGGAGGCGAAGGAAAGGTGTTTCCAGTTTTGCAGGCCGCGCAGATGAGGCGTGATGACGGAGCCGATCGGGCCCTGGTAGGTCGTGCCGTAGGAATGGCCGCCGACATTCTTGAAAATGGGGCACACGTTGAGGCAGGCGCCGCAGCGGATGCAGTGGAGCGAGTCGCGCTGCTCGGCATCGGCGAGAAATTCAGTGCGATGATTATCAAGCAGGACGAGATGGAACTGCTCGGGCCCGTCGATCTCGCCCGGTTGACGCGGGCCGCCGTAAAGCGTGTTGTAGCAGGTGATCTGCTGGCCCGCCCCGGCGGTGGCCAGCATGGGCAGGAAGAGCGCGAGATCCTCCAAGCGCGGTAATAGTTTTTCGATGCCCATGATGGCGACATGGATCTTCGGCAGCGACGTGCCCAGGCGCGCATTGCCCTCGTTTTCCGTGATCGAAATCATGCCCGTTTCGGCGATGCCGAAATTGGCGCCGCTGATGCCGAGATCGGCTTCGATGTAGTTTTTACGCATAACGCTCCGCGCGATCATGGTCAGTTCCTCGGGACTGTTGGTCGGTTGAGAACCGAGTTCCTTTTCGAAAAGGCGGCTGATGTCCTCGCGCGTCAGATGCATCGCGGGGAAGACGAGATGGTACGGTTTTTCGTGGCGCAACTGGACGATGTATTCGCCGAGATCGGATTCAAAGACGGTGCAACCCGCGTGCTCAAGCGCATGGTTGAGCTCGATCTCCTCGGCGGTCATGCTCTTCGATTTAATGATCCGCTTGACCTTGTTTTCCTGAGCCACCTTCACGATATAATCGCGGGCTTGCGCATCGGTGCTCGCGACGAAAACCTTCGTGCCGCGCGCCTCCAGCTTGGTGATAAATTCCTCGAGATACCGGTCGAGATGATTGATCGCTTCCCACTTGATTTCCGAGGCCGCCTGTCGAGCTTCCCCCCAGCTTTGATAGCGCGCCTTGAACTCATCGCGCTTCACTTCGTAGCTGCGCAGCGCGCGCTGGATCAGGGCGCGATGCTGGAGGTCCGCCGTGTAGCGGGCGGCCATGCGCTTGAATTCGCGGGCAAAGGCAATCATGTGCGGGCGAGCACCTCGGCCAAGTGCAGGCACTTGACCTTGTTGCCCTGGCGGTCGAGCAAGCCCTGAATCTGCATCAGGCAACTCGAGTCATTGGAAACGACATAATCGGCTTTAGTGGCGACAATATTGGTGCATTTTACCTCGCCCATGGCGGTGGAGATGGCGGGAAACTTGACCGAGAAGGTGCCTCCGAAACCGCAGCAGGTTTCGGTGTCGTTCATCTCGACGAGATTAAGCCCTTTCACATGGCTGAGCAATTCGCGCGGTTCCGTCTTGATGCCGAGTTCGCGCAGCCCGTGGCAACCATCGTGGAAAGTGACTGTGCCGTCGAAACGCGCGCCGACATCCTTCACTCCCAGAACGTTGACCAGGAATTCAGAAAATTCGTGGATCTTCGGCGCCATCTTGAGGGCATCAAAATGGTGGACCGTTTCCTTGAAAAGGTCGGGATAAAAGACGCGCATCATCGCGCCGCAGGAGCCTGAGGCGCTCACAATCACATCACAATCCTTGAACGTCTTCAGCGAATGCTCGGCCACGGCGCGCGCCTCATCCCAGTAACCGGAATTGAACGCGGGCTGGCCGCAGCAAGTCTGGCCCTCGGGATAATCGACCTCGCAGCCAAGCCGCTCCAGCACCTGCACCATGCTGATCCCCACGTGGGGATAGAACTGGTCGATGAAGCAGGGAATGAAAAGCGAGACCTTCATTTAGCGCAGGAACGCTTCATGCAAGCCGCCATCGACCGTGAGGACCTGGCCGGTCGTTTTGCTCAGGCGATTGGTCAGGAGCAGAAAGATCGCCTCGGCCTGGTCGGCGGGCGTGATCGGATTCTTGGTCAGAGTGCGGTCGGCGTAGAATTGCGCGAGCTTGGTCGTCAGCGTTTCGGAAGGCTCGTCGTCCTGGTACGGAATCTTGTACTTGGCGAGCGAGGCGATGACGCGGTCGCGGGGGAACATCGCGCTGCCCTGGATCACGGTCGCGGGTGCGACGCCGTTGACGCGGACGAGCGGGGAGAGCTCCACCGCCAACTCGCGCACGAGATGGTTCGCCGCCGCCTTGCTGGTGTCATAAGCGACGCTGCCCTTCTTGGCCACCACGGCATTCGCGCTGGTGGTCAGGACGAGGCTGCCGCGCAGACCCTGCTCAGCCCAAAGCGGACGCGCTTCGTCGGCGACGAAATAAAGCCCAGTGACGTTGATGGCATAGGTGAGAGCCCACTTATCGTCGGCGATATTTCCGGCCGTGTCGGGCGGAACGAAAATGCCCGCCGTCACCGCGATGGAATCGAAACCGCCATAAGCAAGCACGGCTTGCTTGAGCGCGGCGCGAATGCTTTCGCGATTGGTGATGTTCGCCGAGACGGCGACCGCCGGTCCGCAACCGGAGATGTCGCTGCCGGCCACGCCGATGCCGAGACCGTGCTTGTCGGTAATCTCTTTCGCGGTCGCTTCCACCGCCGCCTGGTTCAGGTCGATGGCGACGACATGCGCGCCTTCCTTCACAAGTCGCAGGGCGACTTCGCGGCCGATCCCGCTGCCCGCACCGACCACGGCGATGACTTGCCGGGCGAGTTCCTTCTCGGCAGGCATACGCTGCAGCTTCGCTTCCTCAAGCAGCCAGTATTCGATGTCGAACGCTTCCTGAAGCGGCAACGCGATGTAGGAGTCGGCGGCTTCCGCGCCGCGCATGACCTGGATCGCGCAGCCGTAAAACTCGGCGGTGACGCGCGACTCGCTCTTGTCCTTGCCCCAGGCAATCAGACCCAGGCCGGGAACGAGGACGACCGTGGGATTGGCATCGCGCACCGCGGGGGAATTGGCGTGCTTACACTTCTCGTGATATTTGAGGTAATCCTTGCGGTACGATTCGAGTCCCTTTTCGAGCTTCTTCTTGAGATCGTCGAGCTTTCCGGTCTGGGGATTCCAATCGACGTAGAGCGGCTTGATCTTGGTGCGCAAAAAGTGGTCGGGGCATGAGGTGCCAAGTTCCGCCAGACGCTCGGCGTCGTGGCTGTTGACGAAGGTCAGCGTGGCCTCGTCGTCCTGCCAGGTGCCGATGAATCGCTTCTGTTCGCTGACCTTGCCGCGCAGCCAGGGAAGCAATTTGGCGAGCGTATCGCGGCGCTCGAGTTCGGGCAGGGACTGGAATTTGGCGCCGCCAAAAGTCTTCGCTTCCTTGTCGTTTTCGGCCAGGTAGCGCGCGGCTTTTTCGATCAAGGTGAGGCTGAGGGTGTAACATTCCTCATCGGTCTCGGCCCAATTGATCAGGCCGTGCTGGCCCATGATGACGCCCTTGGCGTTCGGGTGATCGCGGCAGACCTGCTGCAATTGCAAACCGAGATCGAAGCCGGGGCGCTGCCACGGCGTCCAGATGACTTCGTCGCCGTAAATCTTTTGGGTCAATTCCTTCGAGTTCTTCGAGGCGGCAATGGCAATGACCGCGTTGGGATGCGTGTGATCGACGTGCTTGGCGGGAACGAAGCTATGCAGCGGCGTATCGATGGAGGGCGCGCGGGGGTTCAGATTGAAGGTGGCATGGAGATACATTTCCACCATGGAATCCTCCGTCGCGGTCTTCGGCCCTTTTTCCGGGGCGGCGGCGTAGCGTTCCTGCAGGGCGAGCAGCTTGTCCTGATAAAGAGAGGAGAAATTCTCGCGTTTGGAAGTGCGCAAGTCGCCGCCCGAACCCTTGACCCACAAGACAGTCACCGGCTTGCCGGTGAGGGGATCGATTTCCGTGAGTTTCGCCGACGTATTGCCGCCGCCGGTATTGGTAATGCGCTGATCGGAGCCGAGCAAATTGGAGCGATAGATCAGTTTTCCCACCGGATCGAGTTTTGCCGCGTGCGCGGAATCCCAGAGATAGTTGACATACGAGAAGGTGGAAGTGCTCATGGATGGATGGGGTGAAGGATGACTTGGATGATGAAACGGCGGGAACCGATAAAAAGAGGTCCGGGCCGAGCTCTCAGAATAACGAACCGATAAAATTTCGCACGATTTTTATGCAATAAGTCGATCATTTAGATCAAAACGGGATTTTCCCGCAGAGGCGGGATGGCCGCCTTCACGACGCAGCATTGAGCGACTGAACCAAGGTCGTCAGCGCCGCGCTGACTCCATTCAGGATGAATTGAACCGCGAGGCTGAGGAGAAGAAAGCCCATCAATTTGCTGAGTGCATTCATGCCATTGACGCCCAGCACGCGGACCAGTCGCAATGATTCCACGAGCACGAAATAGGAGACGATACTGACCGCGGCGGCGGCGATCCCGATCATGATCCAATCCGCCCAGAACGGGGAGTGGGTGGCCAGGTTGATCATCACGGCGATGGAGCCGGGGCCGCTCAGCAGAGGAAGCGCCAGCGGCACGAAGGAGATGTCCGGTTTGGCCCGCGATTCCTCCTCTTCGGGCGAGGTCTGATGATGCTCCTTCTGCGGCCGCAGCATGTCGAACGCGGTGCGGGCAATGATCAGTCCGCCGGCGATTTGAAGAGCTGGGAGGGTGATCGAGAAGAATTCCAGGATCAAGGTTCCCGCCAGCAACGAGACGACCAGGATAATGAAGGCGTAAAGACAGGCCTTCGCGGCCTGGCGCTTTTGTTCCTCGCGGGACAAGCCCTCCGTGATCGAGAGAAAGATGGGTGGCTTCGCGAAGGGATTGACCACTGGCAGAATCGCGATGAAGGCGAGGAGAATCTGGTCGAGAAGTTCCGTCAGCATGGTGTGCTATGGAACCTTTTCGAGCCGGACTTGTCGAGAGGCCCGACCAACGCGGTCAAAAAAAAGCAGCCGTGGACTCGAGTCCACGGCTGCAGGCAAAACGGAGAGGGCTCTCGATCAGTTCGAAGCCGAGGCCGAAGTCGAAGACAGAAGCTGCGTGTCGCGCGGCTTGGTAAAGAAATCAGGCACGATCATCGTCGCGGGAGCGGGATCGGGATCGGCGTAGTCGCTCGGGCGACGCACGTCGTGACCGTATTGCGCGTCTTCCGGCAGGCTGTTTTCAATCTCAACCGGCGTGCCGACATGCACCAGCTCGAACAGCTTGGCCGAGGCCGTCTCGTGGATATGTAGGCAACCGTGGGAACGGGGATAAGGCCAGATCGGTCCCTCGTGGAAGCCGTAACCAGGTGTGAATTCGACCCAGAAAGCCATCGGATAACCGACGTAATGCCAGCCGCCGCCCGCGGGTTGCTGGGAGGAGGCGCCGGGATGGGCTTCGCTGCCACGGACCCAATAGCCGTAGGTCGAGGAGCGTTTGAACTGGTCCTTGCCGATGACTTCGAAATGACCAATGGGCGTCGGGTAACCGGGCTTGCCCACGCAGGTCGGCGTGGCCATGAGAAGACGGCTGCCTTCCTCGACGTAAACGTTCTGCGTGCTGAGCGAGACCTTCACCCGCACGTTGGAAGTGTTCGCGGGCGCGTAGGCGGTCGTGCTATAGCTTCCACCGCCGCCGGTGCTGGCGCATCCGCCGAGGAAAAGGCTGGCCGGAACCAACGCGGCCAGGAGCACCCAGGAACGGCCGGAAAAATTTCGAGCTGACTTGAACAAGTTACGCATCATGCGTCGAAGCCTAGAGGCTCGCCTTGAATTAGTCGAGGTCAGGATGCAAATCGTTCCCGAGATGGCACGGCGAATTTAACTATTGGTACCAGCCTTCCCGGGTTGGGGGAGCCTGGGAAAGTCCTCTCCCGTCGATCTTGGCCAGGAGCGTCTGGTAGACGCTTAAATAACCGAGCCGGAATCCATGGGCGGAGCCGGCCATGTAAAGGCGCCAGATGCGATAGGTGGCCTCGTCGACTTCATGGAGCGCCTCTTCGTGATGGGCTTCCAGCCGCCGCACCCAATGGCGCAAGGTCGTGGCGTAATGCTCGCGCAAGCTGTCCACGTCACGGGCATCCCACCGCGCCGATTCGGCGGAGTCGAGCATTTGCCCGATCGAAATCAAATCGCTGTCGGGGAAAACATAATGCTCGATGAAACCTTCGCCCTGGTTGGGGCGAACGATCGGCCCCAGCCCAATGCCATGATTCAGAAAAAGTCCGCCCGGTTTCAGCAGCGCCGAAATCTGCTGGAAATACAGTCCGAGATTTTGACGGCCCACATGCTCGACCATGCCGACGCTGGCGGCCTTGTCATAGGCCTCGCGTTCCTGCAGGTCGCGATAATCGATCAGGCGCACCGAAACGCGGTCCTGCAGGCCAAGCCGGGAGATCAATTCTTGCGACCATTCCAACTGTTTTTCGCTGAGCGTTATTCCTTCCGCCTTCACGCCATAATGAGTCGCGGCGTGCACAAGCAGACCGCCCCAGCCGGAACCTACTTCCAAAAATCGTTCTCCCGGTTGGAGATCAAGTTTGCGACAGATCAGGTCAAGTTTGCGTACCTGGGCCTGCTCGAGATCAGTTTCGGGATTCTCGAAATAGGCGCACGAATAAACCATGCGCGGATCGAGCCAGAGGGCATAAAACGCGTTGGAAATATCGTAGTGGAAACGAATGGCGTGACGATCCCGCCTCGGGGAATTTTTTTGGCCGTCGAACTTCGCCGCCCGGCCTTTCACCCGCGATGAGTCCAGGAAATCGGGTAGATGAAAAAGCAGCTTGGCGAGGGAGAGGGTCTTCGACCATCCCTGCGTCTGGGCGGCGAGAAGATCACCGAATTCAAAGGCCGCTTCGAAGTCCCCCTCGACGTCGAAGGCCTCGTTAAGATAGGCCTCGCCCAGGGCGACTTCCGAACCGCCGCTTAGCATCTCCCGCAGGGCGCTGGGCCGGTTGAGGACCACGGTGGCGGGCTTGGGTTCCGGGCTGGGCCAATGCTCGCCGGTCCACAGGCGGAAATTGACCGACTGAAGCGGCTGGTTGTCGGTGAGCTTCTCCAGGATTTCGACGGTGTGATCGCGATGCTTTTCGGGCGGTGCCACGACGGTCAGTTCCATGTCGTGTCGTTTTCCAAACCATCCTGGAATAAAGAGCTTTTTCCGGGGCGAGACGGTGGTCTTTTCTTTCCGGTTATTCAGTCCGAGGATCATCGAAAGTCTCCGTGGAAGGTTACCCGACTAGCACTACAAAAGATAAAGACTTGGCAGGCGCCATGCCAGAAAAAGAAGAGTCCAGAAGTACCCTCCCGTGGCGTGGGATTCGGAGACGGGGTCTAGGTAATTGGCCTAGATATTTTGCGCAGGCAAGTCACGACGTTCGCTCATTTTGACCGGAGAAAACATCTCTTGATCAGTCTTGGCGGGGAGCGGGACCAATGATCGCGCCGCTTTCAATCTCCCGGGCCAAGCCAGTATCGTGAAACTGAATGGCGAACTCTCCGGCTTTTCTCATCAAATCGGCATCGTCGGGATAGAAAAAGACGGCTTTCTTCCAGGCGTGTGCGGCCTCGGTTTGATGTCCCGCCCGTGTCTCCGCCTGGGCCACGTATTCCCAGTACAGTCCGTCGCCCAGTTCAAATCCCCGTTTTCGTTCGGCCAGGACCAGGGCCTCGGGACGATTCTGTTCAAGATCGATTCCCAGCAGGAGATCCAACGCGTGACTGCCGAGTTGGTCCGGCGGCAACGCCGCGAGAATTTGCCGGGCGGCTTCGGGGTCGCCAGCCGCATCACGGGCATAAGCGCGGAATTCGGCGGTCAAGCTGTCGTCGTGCAGGCGATCCGCCTCGGCGAGAAACTGGTGGCGATGTTCTTCCGAGAAGCGCGGGGTGGTGAAACAAAGAATCCGGGCCGCCTCCCAATACCAGGGCGTCCGATGCAGATCTGCGGGTAGCGACGTAAGCTTGAGAAAAGCGAAGTCCTCCAGGCCCATCGAATCCAACGCGAGGATGTCCCGCCCAAAGAGGGAGAGATCGACGGGATGTCCGTGCGCCGTCATTTCCTGATCGAAGGCCGCCTCGATTTCGCCGTCATTGATCGTAGGCAAATCGGGACGGGTTTCGGGTCGCGTCCAGACGGAGCTGTTGGGCGAATAGAAGATCGGACGCCAGTCCGACTGTCGCAGGTAGTAAGGCCACTCATAACAGAAATTGCCGCAGACGATGTAATCGGGGCGATAGGCCTGTAAATAGCGCGGAAGCAGCGCGGGGCGCGCGCTTAAGAGCGAGATGGTGTGGATGAAGTTCTCGTCATATTTCCCAAAGCCGGTATCGCCGAAGGTTTCGCCCTGATCGTAGCCCGCCTCCTGCAGCATTCCGCCGTCCTCGCAACGATGGAGCAGCCGTCCTTCAATGCCATGCGCCTTCATCCACACCGCGGCTTGGGAGCAAACTTCACGCCGGTTGAGATCGTATTCCCGCCAGAGAACCTGGAGGCTGATGCTGGAACTGCCGTTGACGCGCATGAGGAAGAACAGGGCCACTCCCGCCGTCACAATGAAATTTCCCGCCAGACTGGGCCAGGAGGCCGGACGGGCCGCGTTCTTGCTGGAAAAAGCGCCGGTGCTCAAAACGAGAAGAGGAAAGAATAAGCCGAAAACCGGCCACGCTTTCTGGACCGATTGGGATTCGAGAAAGAGTGGGATCGCAGGCAGGATCAGGCTATAGGAGATGGCCCCACGGCGGCGGATCGCGGCGAGAATGACCGTGGCGACCGCGAAAAGAGTCACGACACCGTAAAGGGTGGAAAAACCTCCGGGCAGCGGACGCATTTCCGAAACGTAGGCGCGGATCGATTCAAGGCGGTCCTGGTAAAAAGGCGGATAAAAGCGAGCGACGCCAAAGGGGTTCACGAAGCAGGCGAGAAGGATCAATAGGAAGACGCCGCCCCAGGTGCGCGCTGCTTCCCACGGTATCGCCCGGTCTCGAATCCCGCGTCGCAAAGTCATCTCCAGGCCGAAAAGGCCCGCCATCAGGGGGCCGAGGACGAAAGCGCTGTGAGAATTGGTCCAGATGATTTGCCCCAAGGCGAGGGGCCAGAATTCGGTCCAGCTTCGGGCTTCCCGATGTCGCAGGAGGAAGATGCCCGAGAGGATCACCCCCAGGTAAGTGACGAGATGCGGCCGGAGGGGAAAGGCGAGTAGCAAGTAAAGGATGGTCGTCGCGAAGGTTGCCAGCATCGGAGCCGAGCCCTCGAGATGAAAGGCCTTGGCTGCGCGGGCCAGCGCGCCGATCAAAATCGCATAGGCTGCAGCGGTAAGCAGGCACGGCCCCCACCAGCCGAGTTCCGTTGCGAGATAGAGCGCGATCTGGAAGAACGGGTATTCATTGATCAGTGGTCGCCCGAAGGTCGCGTAATTCAGCACATCGTGACGATAGATTGCCCCGCGCTCCACCATCCATCGGCCTTGGGCGACATGCCATCCGAGGTCCACATTGTCCAGCACAGGCCGAAAGCTGTTGGCGAGGAAGTAGAGCAGGACCACCAGTACGCCGAGATGGTAAACCTTATGGTTCAGGCGTTGCGCGAGAGGGGCGTCCTTTTCATTCGACACCGCGTCATCGAACCACACCTGCCCCGGGCCCTAAAGGAGAAATTGTTCCGTAGGCGGCGGGAAAATTTTAGGCCGCGTCTATTGAGAGGTGATTTCGCCGGCAACTTCGACCGATACATTCCCAATGATCAGTCTTGCGCTTTGGACGCGCTCAAGCATCGTAGCTTGCTCAGCGTCATTATGAATTTCACCACGCAGGCCGCCCAAGATGTTCTCGGCAAAATAGAACGCGATCCGGCGGAAATTCGGCATTGGCGCCAGTTGCTCATCCTCTGCTTCGACCAGAAGTCGGTCGATACGCTGCAAACCCTCCAAGTGGTCGTGGCGGCCATCGAGCAGCTCTGGAACCAGCGCAAGCAAAAGGTGAAGGAAGTCCACGACGCCGCGCGGCAAAAGCAGCGTGCGACCGGCAGCAAGGACCCGCTGCCTTCTCTCTCCGTCCTCTCCATTTCCCTGACGCCCCGGCAGAAGGAAACCTTCAGCAGGCTCGCGGCGAATCCCCAATCGGTGCCACTGCTCTACCGTTTCGCGCTCCATTTCGAGGAGGATTTCGATCTGGCCCAGGCAGCCTATGCGGTCTACGAACGGGCGCAGGCGCTCGATACTGATGAGACGCAGCTTGAACAGAAGATCACTGACGCGATGAAGCGGCTGGGAATTCGCCATCGCGAAGCCGGTTCGAAGGGCGGACTGGCGCCCACGCCGCTGAGCGCCATCGCCCCGGAATCGATGGGGGTCAAGAGCCCGACGCATCATCGTCCGAGCGCTGCCGCACTGATCAAACGCACGGGCAGGCTGACCGTGGATCGCAGCCGCATCCAGGCCAACGCGGGCAGTCCCTCGGAGACGCCCTGGCCGGACGCGCAAAAGAAGCTCGATGAGACCATGTCCCGCCTTCTCACCCAGGCCGCGGCGCTTTGCGAAACCGCGCCTCGCCCGATGCGCCTGCCGCGTTCCATCGCGCCGACGCAGTGGCTCGAGTTTCTCGAGGGCCATGTCACGCTGCTGCTGGCCACGCTCGAGGCCCAGGACATTTTCATCAACACTTCCGTCACCCTGGAAGATGCGCCTCGCGACGATGTGCAGATCCGGACGCAGTTGATCTCCGAGTTGATGGAGGAAATTGAAACCCAGCTGGCTTCGATGACCGCGACGGGCAAGACCATCGCGTTGCGCCACCCGGTCCAGCCCGCCCAGCCACCGCCCCCACCCTCCGTGCGGCTCGAGGATATTTTCCAGTGGATCGAAGCCGGTTCCCTGGCGGAGGCGGAGGCCCATCTGCGCAACATGGAGATGGACCTGTTGCCCAAGGAACAAACGAGCGAAGTCTGGTTTCATCTGGGGCTCGCCTTTCAGAACAATCACGAAAACAAGCACGCGATGATGGCCTATCAGCGGGCCCGCGAGCTCAACCCGCAGAACATTCAGGCCTGGTTTAACGACGGCATGATCCAGCATGAGGAGGGGATGCTGCGGCCGGCGCTGGATTGCTACCGGCACGCGCTCGAACTCGAAGCCAACCAGCCGAAGATCTGGTGCAACCTCGGCGCGCTTCAGTTTCAATTGGGAGAATTCGAGGAGTCGGTTGAATCGCTCAACCGCGCGGTCACCCTCAAGCCCGATTACGCCCGCGCCTGGGATAATCTCGCCGGTTCGCTTTGCGCGGTGGAAGAAATGGAAGAGGCGGAGACCTGCTGCCGCAATGCCCTGGAGCACAAGCCGGAGTACGCCGATCCCGCGTTCAAGCTGGGAGCGATTTGTTTCCAGCAGGATCGCCTGGAAGAAGCCGAAGATGCCTTTCGCAAGGTACTGGAATGGCAGCCGGGCTACCCGCTCGCCGGGCACTACCTGGCCATGATTTTGGCCCGCACCCAGCGGTTGGAAGAGGCTCTCACGGTTTGCGAGAAGGCGGCCGCGCCCGCCGGTGAAATGGAATTGCCCGCGCTCGCATGGATTGAGGTCGGCTTTCATCTTTACGACCAGGCCGAGTACGCCGAGGCGATCCGCGCCTATGAACGGGCCCTGGCCTTCACGCCCGAACGGCCTGTGCTCTGGCTCGATGCCGGGGTGGCTTATCACCAATTGGGCGATCTCGAGAAGGCCCGAAAACATTACGAGCAGGCGGTATCGCTCGACCCGGAACTCGCGCGCGCCTGGCATAATCTCGGCGCCGTTCGCCAGGAACTGGGCGACGCGGAGGGTGGTCGCGTAGCTCTCGAAGAAGCCGAGCGGCTATTGGCCCGGGGACGGTAGAGGGAGGCTGGCGAGGCTGGCCCGCTTCCTGGACCTACATCGCCGCGCAGACTCCTTGATTCACTTTGGTCACGGCCTCGGGCCCGCGTAACTGCCGCACGATCTCGAAGGCGAACTCCATGGCGCTGCCAGCAGCGAGACTGGTGATCAGTTGGCCATCCACAACCACACGTTGGCTGGACTGAATCTGCCCTTTGGGAAATTGATTTTGGACGGAAGGATGAGAGATGATTCTTTGCTCCGATCGCAGCCAGCCGTGGGCGAGAAGCGCGGTCGGCGCGGCGCAAATAGCGGCGACCCAATGGCCGCGTTCGCGCTGGCGATCGAGCCATGGTTTAACGCCGGGATGAGCGGCCAGATGTTTCGAGCCCTCCACGCCGTCGGGCAAAACAAGGACCTCGAATTCGCGCGCGGGATCGACATCCGCGAGATGAACGTCGGCCAGGTGCCGGGTGCCACGCGAGGCGGGAATTGGATTGGTGACAAGTCCCGCGACGACGGTCTCGATTTCCGCCCGGCGCAGGATGTCGATCACGGTGATGGCCTCGATCTCCTCGAAGCCGGGGGCGAGCAGGACTAGCGCGCTCATGCGGCGGCGGGAATGGCGACGGCGGCAAGAATCTGACTGCGGCGCGTGGCGAACTCCTCGTCCCGGACGACCGGCGCGGCGATATCGCGCGACCAATCGACGGGCACTTCGATCCACGATTTACAGCCCTCATAAGCGGGCGAAGGCGCGAGCAGGTGCGGCAGATTGATGCGGTAAACGCGGACGATGAGGAGATGCAGGCCCGCCTCCATACCAGGACGTTCGTGGTAACCAAAGCGTTCGCGCAGGATTTCCTCGCCCCAGAAGTGGACGCCGCTCAGCCGCTCGACCTGTTCCCAGGTGGAAAGATAAATGGCGTCGGTGACCTCGGCGAAATAGCTGAGCGAAAATTCCTTTGGCGCTTCGACGGTGGGAGTGAGGTAGCGGCGCAACTCAGGCTTGGTCTTTTCCCACTGCTGATGAAAGCGGGTGGGGAAGAGCCAGAATTTCGGATGCTTCACCTTGAATCCGGCGCGGCCCTCGGCGATGCCGCCCTTGCGCAGGAGCACGATTTGCGCGCCATGACCGAGCGCCTCGACAATGGCCTCCCACTCCTTGAACGCCGGATTGCCCGGCGCGGCGGGCTCGACTGGAGCCGGAGCGCTATCGATGGTGGCGACGGGAATCGGCGCGACGGGCGCGGCCTCCGGCGGATCGGCGAGGGTATCGTTCAGCATCGCGGTATTCCGCCAGAAATAAATCGCGCCGGAAACAACCGTGATGACCAGCGCGATCCAATAAAACGGTGTCTCGGCAAACGCCAGCGCATGCGCGATGCGGGTATTCTGCAGTCCGAATTCACCCAGGCTAAGGTAAGTGAGCGAGGTAAGGATGGCGACGATTTGCGAGATGGTCTTGTGCTTGCCGACCCGTTCTGCGGCCATGATCCTCTGCTTGTGCGCGGCGATCATGCGCAGGCCGGTGATGAGGAATTCGCGGGCGATGATGACGACAACCATCCACATCGGCGCGACATGATCCCAAACGAGCGCGACCAGCGTGCCGATGATGAGAATTTTATCGGCGAGGGGATCGAGCAGCTTGCCGAGATCGGTGACCAAGCCCCGGGAGCGGGCGATCGCGCCATCGAGCCAATCGGTAAGGCTGGCGATCGCGAAGATCAGCAGCGCCGTCGTCGCGGCATAAGGCCAATCGAACGACAGGGAGATGAGCAGCAGGCCGCACATACCCAGGCGCATGACCGTGAGCTGGTTCGGGAGATTGAGAGCGGGCGCGCGGCGGAGGGTCATGGGAGAGAAGAGGATGGATTCCCTATTAGAACCCGGCGTTGGCGGGAAGAATTGGGGCCTTTTCCATTTCCATCAAGCATGCGCTTTCTTTGGCGTTTCTCAATCCGGCTTTTTTTGGCGGGATTTCCGTTACCAGATCAGCCGCAACGCGCCGAGAGCGGTGCAGGCGAGAAGAAAGTTCTCAAAGAGCTTTTGCGGCATTTTTCCGGCCAGGTAGCGCCCGAGAAAGAAACCCAGGATAACGAGAGGGGCGAGTTCCAGGGAGAGCGTGAGCGAGATACTATTAATCAGGCCGAGGTGCGCGCTGAAGGGAACCTTGCTGAGGTTGATGACGAAGAAGAACCAGGCCGAGGTGCCGATGAGATTCCATTTGGGCAGGCGAACGGAAAGGAAATAAAGGTTGGCGACCGGTCCGGCGGCGTTGGCGATCATGGTGGTGACGCCCGCCAGTGTGCCCATGAAGAGGCCGAAGCCGCGCGAGTCGAAGATATGGTCGAGCCGTTCGCCCATCGTCTTGCGCAGGAATTGCAGCGCGATCAGCGCGAGGACGATGCCGCCAATGAGCGGGCGAAAGACCGGCTCGGAGATATGGCCCATCCATAAATAGCCGAGCACCACGCCGACGAGTCCGGGCGGCAGGAGTTTCCAAAACACTTTCCAGTCCACCACCCGGCGATACGCGCCGATGGCGCAAAGATCGCCAACGATCAGCAACGGCAGCACCAACCCCGTCGATTCGCGGGCAGGAAGGCACGCGGCAAAACAGACCACGGGAAGAATGCCCAAGCCCGTGAGTCCTCCCTTGGCCGACCCAATGGCCAGTGCGCCAACAAGCGCCGCCAACCAGCCCCAAGTGGTGAAGTGAAGGGGAGTGAGGTGCGGCATGGAGAAGAAAGATGTAGGGGGAATGGAAAAAAGGACTCCCATGAAAGCGGGTCGCGTCGAGTTTGTCGAAGGATCAAAGCTTGGAAGAGATTGGAACCGTTGGTAAGACGCCAGACATTTTTTTCGAACTCCGGCAGGAGCGGGATTGCCATTTCGTCCGCCAACTTTACATTTCGAGGATGCTTTCGCATCCGTCACTGGCGCTATTTTTCCTGGGAGGTGGCGCGGCCCTGGCTGTTTTAGGGTTGATCTTGTGGTGGGCTTTGCCCTTTCAAACGACTTTCCCACCGTTCCTCGGCACGGCGTTACTTGCGGCGCTTTACGGCGTTTATGAATTCTGGCTCAGTCGGCGCGCGAAGGGCGATTCCTCTTCCTCATGACGACGCTGGACAAGAAAAAGACGGCGTTGCTTTCGGACTCGCTGCGGTTGATGTGTACCGATTTCGATGGCACGATCGCGGACGGCGAGGGACGTCCAATCTCGACCGAATTTTTTGAGCGGCTCGTGGCGTGGCGCAGGCGCGGCAAGGTCTACTGGATCATCAATACCGGCCGCACTTGGGACAGCCTGCACGAGGAATTGCTCCGCCGCAAAGCGCCGATCTGGCCCGACTGGGTCGTGGCGATGGAGCGCGAAGTCTGGCTGGTGCGGGATCGGCGCGGCGTGGGCTGGTTCGAGTGGAACCGCAAGTGCGAGGTGTTGCACAGCCAGCTGTTCGACGCGGTGAAGCCGCTCTGGAAACTGATCGACGATTATATCGCGCGGCATACGGATGCGAATCTGGTCGAGGATGCAGGCTCGCCAGTCGGCATCATTGCGAGCTCGGAGGAAGAGGCCGACGAAATTTCAGCGTACATCACGCCGCTATTGCAGAACTGGCCGAATCTCGTCGCGGTGCGCAACTCGATTTACTTCCGGTTCAGCCACAAGAATTATCACAAGGGCTCGTGCCTGGAGGCGGTCGCGAATGGCCTGGGTGTGCTCCCGCAGCAGATCATGGCGGTGGGCGATCACCTGAACGACCTGCCGATGATGGAAAAGAAATACGCCTGGCACCTGGCCTGTCCCGGCAACGCCGTGGACGAGGTGAAGGCGAAAGTGCGCGCCGGCGGCGGCTACGTGGCCACCGCGACGATCGCGGAGGGCGTGGTGGAGGCGTGGGACAAATTTTTTCCATTGAAGAAGGACGAGGGGAATGCGGCTTGAGTGGAGGCTGGCCTGCCTGCTCGGGCTCATGGCGCTGCTGACGGGCGGACTTCGCGCCAACGAACTTTTCGGGCCTGCTCCACTGGATGAAGTGAGCGTGCGAACGTTGCCCGCCTTCACGGTGATCGAGACAGACGGAACCGGGACCCTCGATAAAGTCTGGGACCACGGTTTTCAGCTCGGCGCGCGCTACGCGGCGCTGGCCCATTCGGGACTGAATACGCCGACCGTGCTGACCTTTCCGGATTGGGTGAAATCGCCGGTGGCCGATGGCGCACAGGTGCATCTCTTGGTGCAGATCCTTCTCGATCCGCTGCCCGGCCTGCCGCGGGTCCATGATCATGGGGCGACGTTACAGCAGATGCCCTCGATGACCGTGGCCTGCTATGCGCAGACGGGAAATTATTCGCCCGCTTCGTTCCTGCTCGGCCTGCAGAAGATCCACGAGCGGATGAAGGCGCGCAATATTCCCGAGGTGGGCCCGCCCCGGTATCTCTATTACACGACGACAAGTTGGATGCCCTCCTGGTGGCGCGTGGGCGAGGTGCAGGTGCCGATTGCCGCTGGCGCGCAGTAACCCCCCGGACCTGCGGTCGGCAGTAGTTGCGGCGGTCTACGCACGCCGTCAGTTTCCATGGTAGCCGCCGCACGCCGTGCGGTGGTGTCTTTTCGAAGGAGGACCGGAGCGTGGGAGCTTTTCTTCTCTCCTCCACCGCACGGCGTGCGGCGGCTACCATCCGAGCCGAAGCGAGCTTCGGGGAATGAGCCCCCAAGAGATTAAGGCGTGGTGATCTGACCGAGCCGCTTGGGCTTCATCCAGTTTTCCTTGGTGATCAAATGATGGCGGTACATCACGTCGGAAAGCTGGGCGGTGATCTCACGGGCGGTGCGCTTGGTGTCCTCCGTCAAGCCGTGGGAAAAACCGGAGACGCCGCTGAGCGCGATCTGGACCGCGAGGTCGAGCGGATCGGTCGCGAAGGAAGTCACCGCGCCCGGCTCGGCATTGCTGCCGCCAGTGGTGGAAAAGGTCAGGATGGGCTGGCGATCCTGACGGGAGAGATCATACACGACGACCTTCGTCTCGAGCTTGGTCCCGCCCGCGCCAAAGCCGATGGTCGTGCGGAGAAACCGGCTCCCTTGGTTCACGAGGACGAATTCGCCCCGGATCAGCCAGGCATTCTGGACATGGTCCCAGGGATGAGCAGGTGCAGGCTCGGCTTCGATCAGGCGATCATTCAGGTCCGCCACCTGCGCGACCTGCAGGATGTGCTGGAGATCCTTCTTAAACGCGGTGAGCTCCACTTTTTCGCGATCGACATTGAACTGGCTGTGCGCGGTGGAGAAGTTCGCGACGTAGATCTTCTCGGGCATTTTTGGGATCGGCGCTTCCATCCCGGGCTCAACGCTGATGGAGGCGCAAGCGACCAGACTCAGGAGCAGGGCCACGGCGACAAGCGGACCGCCCAGGCGCAAAAGGAAAAGTTTCATTCGATGGACATCATCCCCATGTTCGGCCCCGGCAACAAGCTTAGATGGCGGCAGTAGGGCGCGGGGCTTTTCTTTTCGAGCCGTGGCCGTTATTTTGGCCACGCCGCATGCTGAAGACCTGCCCCGATTTAGAGAAACGCGAATTCCATCTGGGCCGGGCCTTGTTCTGGGGCGAGATCTTGCTCGTTACGGCCTTCCTCCTTTTTCGTTTCTTCGCCTGGTTCACCGCGCCGCCCTTCGTTCCGATGGCGCAGAACGTCCCGGACAAGCTGACCTTTTCGGCGAAGCTGAAGCGGGGGCCGTTCGCTTTCTTTGAATTTCCCTCCCGCAAAATCCAGACGCGTGCCTTGATCCTCTTCGGCTCGGGTGATTTTGGCTGGGGCGGATGGGAAGATGCCGTGGCCCGCTCCCTGGCCGATGCCGGGTATGATGTGGTCGGCATCGACTGCGCGGCCTACGCCAAGACGGACTACGATCTCGATACGCTCCAGGCCGACGAGGCGGAAATGGCGCGAATGGCCAGCGTTCCCCACGGGAGTCATCCGCCACCCCTGATCCTGGGCGGCTGGTCAATGGGCGCCATACAGGCCGTCGCCGCCGCGGGCGGTGCGCATCCACCGCCCCATCTGGTCGGGCTCTTGTTGCTGGCAAGTCCGAACCGGGGCCGCTATGGCCTGCGCGTGACGGACAAACTCGATATCCCGCCGACCGGGCCGGGGACCTTCGGCGTGTCCGATTTCGCGGAGGGCCTGCGCCCGGTGCGGGTATTGCAATGGCATGGTGGTTTCGATCCCCTGGATTCGGTGAGCTGGTTACAGACACTGCCCGCGCCGCACCAAGAGCTTGTCTACGAGCATGGCTTTCACGATTTCAATGGGCCGTCGCCCGATTTTTTCCCGATGCTGGTCGATAGCGTGAATTGGATACTGCAGCCGTAAGAAAAAAACAGGGCGCGGATTGTAATGTTTCTGCAGGTGAAAAGAGGGGACTTCATCTTTCTTTTTCGCTATTTTTCGCGGCGTGGAATCCTACCTGATCAGGAACAGCCGTTCCATTTGCCTGGGTTTGCTGACCCTGCTTTCCCTCGCCGTCTGGCAGCTCGAGACGCTTCATTCGAGCGGAGTGCCGGTCACGCTCCATCTGATTCGGGGCGATTTCAAGGTGCTCGAATTTCCCGCCAAAAAGCTGCCGTGCCTTGCCATCGTTGTCTTTGCCTCGGGCGATGGCGGCTGGCACCGGCTTGAGGAAGCGATCAGCCATGGCCTGCAAAAGCAGGGCTACGACGTGATCGGGATCGATTCCCCACTCTATGCTTTGACCGATTATGATCTGCCCACCCTGCAGGCCGATTTCCAGACCATCGCCCAAAGCCGCGAGGCCGTGTACGGCGATCATCCCCCGCCCCTCATCGTGGGCGGGTTTTCCATGGGAGCGGCCCAGGCGATTGCCGTGGCGGGCGGCCCGCATCCGCCGAGTAACCTGACCGGATTGCTGGTGGTTGAGCCACTCAACCGGGGTCGTTACGGCCTGCGCACCCAGGACAAGCTTAACGTGCTTCCGACCGGCCCGGGCACCTTCGCGATGGCTGACTTTGCCCGGGCCATGGATGACCTGCGGGTGGTGCAGTGGCACGCCGAGCAGGACTTGATCGATTCCCGGGCCTGGCTGGCGGTCTTGACCGCCGAGCATAAGGAGTACGATTTTCCAGATACCGGGCATCGGTACCGCAATAACCGGGATCAATTCGTCTCCAAATTGGCGGACAGTGCCGGCTGGCTTGTCCGTCCCCCTCCCGCCGCCAAAATGGCCGTGCGGATCGACAAGCCATGAGCAGTCCTGCTCCCCGATCCGAAGCCTTGCTGCCCGTGCCTCTCTATGAGGGCTCGATTCCCGAAAAATCCGCAAAAAAGCGAGTGATGATCTCGCTTCATCCCCGGTGGAGCGTCGTTTTGCTGGCCTGGTTCGTCCGTTTTTCCGCCGGGCTGAATCTCTACGCATCGCTGCTCCATCACCGCCCGAAGCTGGTCCACTGGCTTGCGCCGTGGATTCCTTTTGAGATTTCCGAAGGACGCCGGCTTCTGATGTTCCTGACCTCGGTCCTCCTCTTCATTCTCGCGTCGGGTCTGGTGCGGGGCAAGCGGGTGGCATGGCTTCTGACCATCGTGGCCTTGACGATCGCCCCCGCTCTGCACCTGGGCCGCGCGGTCATCTGGCCACAATTGCTGGTCAATGGCTACATGATCAGCTTTCTGCTCCTCCATCGGCGGTATTTCATGGCAGGCTCCGACCCGCGCTCGGTTCGCTCCGCCCTGGTGATCTGTCCGCTGCTCGCCATCGCCCTGCTCGCGTTCGGGACGGTGCGGCTGCATGAATTGCGCGACCAGACTTCAGGCGAGGACGATTGGCTCGGTTGCGGTCAGACGGCCTGCGAACTGGTGCTGGTCCAAAATACCCGGACGCAGCAGCCACTCACCCCGCGCATGGGCCACTTCTTTTCCATTCTGCGCACGGGGGGAACATCGATTGCGCTGGTGGGCCTCTTCCTGACCCTGCGACCGGTTCTGCAGCGGCGCTGGGGCCGGGAGGAGCATCGGGTGCAGGCCCGCGCGCTGATCGACGAATATGGTCACGATCCATTCGACGCCTACGCCCTGCTGCCCGATAAACACTACTTCTTTACCGACGATGGCCGGGCGGTAATTCCCTACGTGCTCTCCGGCAACATCGCCGTGGCCCTGGCCGATCCCATCGGACATCCCGACATGCGCACGGCGGCCATCGGGGACTTCGTGGTTTTTTGTCGGCAACACGATTGGGAGCCGGTCTTCTATGCCGCGACGGAGGACATGCTCGACGGTTACCGGAAGGCTGGTTTTTCGCTCTTCAAGATCGGGGAGGGCGCCCGTTTGCGCGCGGAGGAATTTCATCTGCGGGGCGGGGAATATCAAAATCTGCGCACGCTCTGCAACAAGGCGCGCAAGCTGGGCGTTCGATTCCGCTGGTACGAGGCGCGCTCCGGAATCGACACGGTATTGGAGCGGCAACTAAGCTCCATTTCCCAGTCCTGGATCGAGGTCAAGAGGGCGCGGGAGATGTCATTCGACATGGGCGCTTTTTCTCTCGAGGACATCCGGGAATTCGGCGCGGCGGTGGCCGTCGATGCCGCGGGCACGGCCCTGGCCTTTGCCACCTGGAGACGCTTCGCGCAGGGGCGCGGGCGAGCGCTCGACCTGATGCGCCATCTGCCGCAGGCGCGCAATATCATGGACTTCGTTCTGGTTGAATCGATCCTCCATTTTCGCGCGCGCGGAATCACGGAGATCAGCTTGGGCCTCGCCCCGCTCGCCAACACCGAGCACACGCCCTCCCAACTCGTCACGGAAGAAAAGGCGGTGCAGTTCCTCTTCGAGAATCTGAACCATATCTACGGCTACAAATCGCTCTTCGAGTTCAAGCGCAAGTACCGTCCGAAATGGCACGGCCATTACGTCGCGTACCGTCGGGGGGTACACCTTCCGCTGGTCGGACTCGCCCTCGTCCGGGTGCATGCGCCGGAAGGGCTTTGGAAGTTCTTCGTAGGGTAAAGCTCTCAGGGTAGGGACGATAGTCCCTGTCCTCCGACTTATTCACTCCCGTTAAAAAGAGCAAAAAATTTCTGCTCAAGGCGGCGCAGGCCCGCTATCCTGCCCACTCCATGTCCGACGTTCAAACGCCCATGATGCAGCAGTATCATCGGCTCAAACGAGAAGTACCGCCCGACGCCATCCTGCTTTTCCGGCTGGGCGATTTCTACGAGCTCTTCTTCTCCGATGCGGAGGAGGGATCGCGGCTGCTCGACCTGACGTTGACACAGCGGCAGGGGACGCCGATGTGCGGCATGCCTTATCACGCCGCCGAGGGCTACATCGCGCAACTGCTCAAGGCGGGGCGTCGCGTCGCGATCTGCGACCAGATGGAAGCGCCCAAGCCCGGGCAGGTCGTGCGACGCGAAATCACGCAGGTGCTCACGCCGGGCAGTATCCTGGATGCGGGCCAGCTCGAGCCCAAGCAGAACAACTTCCTCGCCTCGGTCGTGCCGGTAAAGGAGGGCTTCGGCGTCGCGGCCATCGATCTCACCACGGGCGAGTTTTTCGCGGGCGATTTTCCCACGGCGGAGGCTTTGCGCGATGCCCTGGGGCGGTTGAATCCGGCGGAGGTCGTGGTGGCGAAAGGTTATCGGATCGATCTCGAAACGTCGGCCCTTTCCAACGGCGTGGCACTGGCCTATCTCCTGGTCGAACACGATGCGTGGAGCTTTGCCCCCGACGCGGCGGAGCACACCCTGCGGGACCATTTCAAGACGGCTTCGCTGGATGGTTTTGGTCTCGCGAAAGCGACGGATGCCGACTCCGGGGGCGGGATCGCGGGCGCGCTGAGCGCGGCGGGCGGTCTGCTCCATTATTTGAGCCACGAACTGCGCCGCCAGTTGGGCCACGTACACAGCCTGCGGCTCTGGCAGAGGGACGATGCGCTGATTCTCGACGCGGCCACGCGGCGCAATCTCGAACTGGTCGAGCCCTTGCGCGCCGGTTCAGGCCAGACGACGCTGCTGGCGGCGGTGGATCGCACGGTGACCGCCGGCGGTGGCCGGCTTTTGCGGCAATGGCTGCTGGCGCCCTTGCGTGATCTCGCCGCCATCGAGCGCCGCCAAAGTGTCGTCGCCTGGGCGCGGGCGAATCAATTGGACCGGGGCGCTTTGCAGGACCGTCTCAAACAGGTGCGCGATCTCGAGCGGTTGGTGGCGCGACTGGTCCAGGGCAGCGGCAACGCCCGCGACCTGATTGCGTTACGGGTCTCGCTGGAACAGTTGCCGCCATTGCGCGAGGCATTGGCCGCGCATGCCGTGCCGGTATTGTGTGAGTTGGGCGGAAAGATCACGCCGCTGCCGGAATTGTCGGAACTTTATCAACGCGCGCTGGCGAGCGATCCGCCCATTTTGCTGAAGGAAGGCGGCCTGATCGCCTCGGGCTACAATGCCTCGCTGGATGAATTGCGCGCGGCCTCCGTGGAGGGGCAGGAATGGCTGGCCGACCTGCAACGCCGCGAACAGGAACGGACCGGGATTCGCTCGTTGAAGGTGCGGTACAACCAGGTGTTCGGCTACTACATCGAGATCAGCGCGGCGAATCTCGCCTCAGTGCCCGCTGATTATACGCGCAAGCAAACCCTGGCGAATGCGGAGCGTTTCGTGACGCCCGAACTGAAGCAGATGGAGTCGAAGATCCTCGGCGCGCAGGAGCGGTCTCGGCAACTGGAATACGAGCTCTTCCTCGAGCTGCGCTCAGCGGCGGTGCCTCACTTGCGGGCGATCCAGGACACGGCGCGGGCGTTGCACGAGATCGATGTGCTGCTCGGCTGGGGCGCGTTGGCGCAGGAGCGCGATTACGTGCAGCCCGAGATGAACGACGGCGGCCTGCTTTTGCTGGAAGAGGCGCGTCACCCGGTGCTGGAGCAACTGGCCGCGGGCGAGAAATTCGTGCCGAACGATGTGCGGCTCGAGGTGGATTCCGAGCGGCTGATTATCCTGACCGGGCCGAACATGGCCGGAAAGAGCACTTACATCAGACAGGTCGCGGTGCTGGCGCTGCTGGCGCATTGCGGCTGCTTTGTCCCGGCGCAGCGCGCGGTGGTGGGATTGCTCGACCGGATTTTCACGCGGGTCGGTGCGAGCGATGATCTCGGGCGCGGGCAGAGCACTTTCATGGTGGAGATGAACGAGACGGCCAACATTCTCAATCACGCGACAAGCCGCAGCCTGGTCATTCTCGACGAGATCGGACGCGGGACGAGCACGTTCGACGGTCTGAGCATCGCGTGGTCGGTGGCGGAATATCTGAATGCGACGGTGCGGGCGCGGACCCTCTTCGCCACGCATTATCACGAGCTGACCGAATTGGCGCGGCTGCTGCCTGCGACGAAGAATTACAATGTCGCGGTGCGCGAATGGGGCGAGCAGATCGTTTTCCTGCGCAAGATCGTGCCGGGCGGCACCGATAAAAGCTACGGCATCCAGGTCGCGCGACTGGCCGGTTTGCCCGCGCCGGTACTCAAACGCGCGAAGGAAATCCTGCGGCAGCTTGAGGAGGGGCATCTCGACGATAACGGCCAGCCCAAGCTCGCCCGTGCCAAGCAAAAGAAGGAACGGGCGAAGGAAGTGCTGCGGGAACTGGATCTTTTTGGCCGGGGTGAGGGGCCTGTGTCATGAAAGCCTCATGAGGATATTTTGAAAATATTGCCCTCCGCAGGAGTTTCCCACTTGCCCTTTTTACACTTTTAGCATTAAATTTTATCAATGAAACGAATTCTCGCCCTGGCGCTGCTTCTCGTTGCGCCCCAGTTGATGGTACACGCTGATATTTCCATGCCCGTCCGCGATTCGTTCTACGATAAATTGGGCCGCGGTCTGGCCGATATCGTCGTTTCTCCCTCCGAGATGCTCGATTCGCAATTCAGCATGATCGATACGGAAGGCAACACGGTCGCCTTCACCAAGGGCTTCCTCGTTCAGGGCGTTTCCCGCATGGTGATGGACATCGGCCACGGCATTTTCGAAGTCGCCACCTCTCCTTTCCCGACCAACGATGGTTCCTATCGCAGCCAGAAGTTGCCGCCTTACGATTCCATGGTGGTCAATGATTATCCCCCGGCGGATTTGAAGAACTGGTACTAAGCCGTTCCGGCTTGGTCGTTCTCGAGGTCGTTCATTAGCTTTAGCCCATCCTCCGCGGTGCCCCGGCCCTTTTCGGTCGGGGACGTTTTGGAAGTCACCATCGAAAAGGTGATTTTTGGCGGAGACGGTCTGGCTCGCACCGAAGGCGGCTTCATTCTTTTTGTGCCCTTTACGGGCGAAGGCGAGCGCGCGCGCGTTCGCGTGACTGAGCGCAAGGCCCACCATGGCCGCGCCGAAGTGATCGAAATCCTGGAAGCTGGCGCGGACCGCGAAACGCCGCCCTGTCCCTACTATGCCCACTGCGGCGGCTGCCAGTATCAGCATCTCACTTACGTGGAGGAATGCCGATTGAAAGAGGCGCAGGTGCGGGAGGCTTTCACGCGCGTGGCGAAGCTGCCGGAGGCGCCGGTGCTTCCGATCATCGCGAGTCCCAAGCCTTATCGTTATCGTAACCGGATCACCGTGCATGCCGAGGGTGGGCGGATCGGATTTCGCAGTGTGGGCGGGCGTGAATTGGTCGATATCCGGGAATGCCTGCTGGCGCGGGACGAGGTTAATGCCGAGCTGACGAAGCTGCGTGCCAGCCCGCCGGCAGAGGGCCATTTTTCCCTACGCGACGCGACCGTGCCGCCGAGCGGATTTTTTCAGGCGAACCATGACTTGCGGGAGACCCTCCGCGACCTCATCGCGCAGGCACTGCCCGAAAAGGGCAAGACGTTGCTCGAAGGCTATTGCGGCGGCGGTTTTTTCACCGAGCCGGTGGCGGCGCGTTTCGAGCAGGTGATCGCGGTGGATAACGATCCGCGGACCTTACGGGATGCCTTGAGGCTTGGCCTGAAGAATGTTGATTGGCAGCAGGGCGATGCCGCCATCGCGTTGCCGGAGGAATTGCGCGCCCGGCCTGGACAAGGTGCGGACATGGCGGTGCTGCTCGATCCTCCCCGCGAAGGCCTGCCAGTGCGGCTGGCCGAGGCGCTGTGCCTGGATGCAGTGTCGTGCCTGGTTTACGTCTCTTGCGACCCGGCGACCCTGGCGCGCGATGCGCGGATGCTGGCGAAGAGCTACCGCCTGGTGAGCGTGCAGCCGATCGATCTTTTCCCGCGCACGGCGCAGATCGAATGTGTCAGCGTGTGGAAGGCTCTTAAGTAGGAACGAGCCGTCCGCCGAATCAGTAAGCCGCAGGTTCGGAAGCCTCTTTCGGTTTGGGATTCTCAACTGGCGTCGAGGAGCGAAGCGGTCTTTCGGGTAAAAAGAGCACGATGACAAAGGCGAGCGCCGCGATGGTTGCGCCGGCAAAAAAAGTGGTGGCGATCGCGTGTCGGTAGGCATGCATCAGAAGGTCGCGCTGCGCGGGAGGAATCTGACCGATTTGCTGTACGCCCATTTCGAGAGGCGTTGTTCCTCCGGTCGTGGTTGAATGCGTCCACGAGGCCGGTAAAAGCGAGCGCAGACGCACCGCCACGACCGCCCCCGCCACCGCGACACCAAGGGCACCGCCAAGGGAGCGGATAAATGCGGAGACGGAGGTCGCGACGCCCATGTCGGCACGCTCAACCGAATTCTGGATCGCGACCGTGAGATTTGGCATGACAAGGCCAAGCCCCGCTCCGAGAAGCACGAGCGCGCTTTCGATGATCGCCGTGCCCTGGGCGGTGATGGCGGACCAGGCCAGGACCAGGAAGCCGATGATCGACGCGAGAAGTCCCGTAATCAGAAACGTTTTATAACGGCCCGTTCGCGCAACGAGTCTTCCGCCGAAAATTGAGGCGACAATGACGCCGCCCATCATGGGCGCCATCATCAGACCCGCATGGGAGGCCGACGCACTCAGGACGAGTTGGAAAAAGAGCGGCAGGAACACGAGGCTGCCAAAGAGCGCCATCGCGTTGAGGCCAATCACGCTGACTCCGACGGTGAAGACGCGATTCTTAAAAAGGCGGAGCGGCAGGATCGGCTCGGCGGCGCGGTTTTCCTGGGCAATGAGCAGGCCATAAAAAAGCGCGGCGACCATGGCCAGTCCCAGGATGATCGGCGAGAGCCACGGGTAGGCGCCTCCGCCCCAGCTGAGCAGAAGGAGCAGGGCGACGGTCCCGGCGGTGAGGAACCCCGCGCCTTCATAATCGATCCGGTGAGTGACCGACTTGGAGGGATGGCGCAAGCCAATGGCGATGAGAAAGAGCGCGGCCGCCCCAACGGGCAGGTTGACGTAAAAAATCCAGCGCCACGAAAGCGCATCGGTGATCACACCGCCGAGGAGCGGTCCGGCGACGCTGCAGGCGGCAAAGACCGCACCGAAGAGACCTTGATAACGTCCCCGCTCTCGCGGCTCGATCAGGTCGCTAACCGTGGTCTGGGCGAGGGTCATCAAGCCGCCTGCGCCTGCGCCCTGCACGGCGCGGAAAAGAATCAGTTGGAACATCGTCTGCGCCAAGCCGCATAAAATGGAGCCGACCAGGAAGATGCCAATCGCAACGAAGAAGAGACGCTTGCGCCCGTACATGTCGCTCAGTTTTCCGTAGAGCGGCGTGCTGGTCGTGGAGGTGACCATAAAGGCGGTAACGACCCAGGAGAGATGGGCCAGGCCGCCCAGATCGCTGACGATACGAGGGAGAGCCGTGTTAACGATGTTCTGATCCAGTGCCGCGAGGGTGAGCGCGAGCATGAGCCCGGCGAAAACGGTGTAGAGTTCCCGCTTTGAGACGGGATCAGTCTGGCGGGTGCGGGGCATACTGGGCTCAGTTTAACCGGAGACGCGCGCGCTGGCGAGCGCGGGAGATGATTGCCATGGGCGCAAAGTACGCGAGTGTAGGACTCGCATGACGCAACGCACCGCCCTGAAACGTCCCGCCGCCGAGCGGGGACACACCGAGATCGCGTGGCTGAACAGCTGGCACACGTTTTCCTTCGGGGATTACGAGGATCCCGATCATCACTCGTTTCGCGCCCTGCGCGTGATCAACGAGGATCGGGTCGCGCCCGGGCACGGCTTTCCGACCCATCCGCATCGCAACATGGAAATCCTGAGCTACATCGTTTCCGGCGAGTTGACGCATCGCGACAGCATGGGACATACGCGCACGGTCGGGCCCGGCCAGGTGCAATACATGAGCGCGGGCAGCGGCGTGAGCCATAGCGAGTCCAACGATTCGCCGACGGAGCCCGTGCATCTCCTGCAAATCTGGATCAACCCTCATGCGCACGGTTTGCGGCCTGCTTATGCGGAATGGTCTCCGGCGCCCGATTCAGATGAACCGCTGACGCTCATCGCTTCGGCGGAGGGAGGCGGGACCAGCCTCGCCCTTCGGCAGGATGTGACGATTTATCTTGGGAAATTGGGCGAGGGGAAGTCGATCTGCCACGATACCTATGTGGATCGCGGGGTTTGGTTTCAGGTGATTTCAGGCGAGCTGACGGTGAACGGGCTGTCCCTCGGTGTGGGTGACGGATTGGCGCTGGAGGGAGTGGATTCGTGCGAGATCGAAGCAGATTCTACGACGCTCTTTCTTCTCTTCGACCTGGCTTGAGCAGGCGGGCTCCTTTCAAGATCGAGAAATGTTCGCCGCGATCCTGACCACGTTTTTTTTCGCGCTCTCCGCGATTGTGGCACGTCGGTCAATCAGTTATATCGGCTCGCAGCGGGCGAATTTTGGCCGGCAGATTGTCGCGCTCGGTTTGCTTGCTCTTTGGGCCCATACCTTCGGGCAGGGACTTCACGGCGCGACCTTCGGTCTTCTTTTTCTCAGCGGTGTGATTGGATTTGGGATGGGCGATTGGGCGCTGTTCGAGTCGCTGCCTCGCATCGGCCCGGCGCTGACGATTCTGCTTTGCCAATGCCTCGCCGCGCCGATTGCGGCGTTGACTGAATGGCTGTGGCTGGGGACGGGCATGACCGGAATCCAAATGGCGAGCTCCGCGCTGATCCTGGTGGGTGTCGCGCTCGCGCTGGCTCCGGGAAAACAGGATGTCATTCCGGCCGGACATCGGGCGGCAGGAATCGGATTTGGAGTGGTGGCGGCGGCCGGTCAGGCCTGGGGAGCGGTGCTGAGCCGCTATGCTTTTCAGCGCGCGGCGGAAAATGGTTTTGCGCTCGACGGCATCACGGCGGCATATCAGCGGCTTTGGGGCGGAGCATTAAGTATCGGGCTGTTACTGCTCCTGGGCGGGCTGCATTCCCGCTGGCGGGGAGCGGGGCCGGAAATACCGCGGCGGGAATGGCGCAAGGCGTGGCCATGGATCGTCGCCAACGCGGTGGTCGGAGCGACGCTGGGAGTGAGCTGTTACCAGTGGGCCTTGAAGTCGGCGCCCAGTTCGATCGTACTGCCCATCGTGGCGACGACGCCCTTGATGGCGATGTTGCTAGCCTTCGGGCTGGAGGGAAGCCGGCCCACGCGCCGGGCGGTGGCGGGAGCGATCCTGGCGGTCGTCGGAGTAGTGTTGCTGGTGCGCTACTCGGTCTGAGGGTAGCCGTCGACCGCCGGGCGACGGTCGGACAAGGCACTGCCGCCCGGCGGTCGGCAGCTACCCCTTTGACCTAAACGACCGCCTCGGCGGCGTCCGCCTTCAGTTGCTTCAGACGCAACTGGCCGCAGGCGGCGTCGATATCGTGGCCTTTTTCACGACGCACGGTGGCGGTGACATGGCCGCCTTTCAGCACGTCGGCGAATTGGTCGATCACGCGGTCGCTGGGCCGTTTCCAGGGCAGTCCCTCGACCGTGTTGTAGGGGATGAGATTGACCTTGGCGTGGAGGCGGCGGGCGTGGCGGCCGAGGATCGTGGCCTGTTCGAGCGAGTCGTTGACGTTCTCGATCAGGATATATTCGAGCGTCATCATCTTGCGCTTTTTTTCCTGGTACTCGGCGCAGGCGGCGAGCAGTTCCGCGAGGGGATATTTGCGGTTCACCGGCATGATCTGCTCGCGCACGTCGTCGGTCGCGCCGTGGAGCGAGAGGGCGAGGCGGATCTGCAGCGGCTGGTCGGCGAGTTCGCGGATCTGCGGCGCGAGGCCGCTGGTGGAAATCGTGATGTGCCGTGCGCCGATGCCGACACCCCAGGGCGCGTTGATGGTATTAAGCGCCCGCATGAGATTGGCGTAATTGGCCAGCGGTTCGCCCATGCCCATGAAGACGAGATTATTGATGCGCGTTTTCGTGGCGCGTTCGGTCTCGATGATCTGCGCGACGATCTCACCCGCGGTGAGATTCCGCTTCCAGCCTTCGAGCCCGCTTGCGCAGAACTTGCAGCCGTAGGCGCAACCGACCTGGGTGGAAACGCAGAGGGTGAAGCGGTCGGAGCGCTCGCCAAAAAGATCCATCGAGGCGGGGATCAGGACGCTTTCGATGTAGTCGCCGGAGCGAAGTTCCCACAAAAGTTTGCGCGTGGTGTCGGACGAGCCTTGAAGCTTGACCAGCTTGAGGGCGGAGAAATCGTAGGCCGTTTCCAAATGCTGGCGAAGCGCGGCAGGCAGGTTGGTCATCTCCGCAACCGAGGCCGCGCGCTTTTGAAAGATCCATTCCGTGAGCTGCTTGCGGCGATAGTCGGGGCCTCCGCCAAGATCCCATTCGTCGGGATTCTGGTCTAGGAGGAGAGGGTGGAGGTTTTTCACAGAGGGGTAATATAGATTTTATTTGAGAGGATGTCATCTCGAGCCTTTGAAGGAGGAGAGCCTTGCCAGTCCGGGCGCGCGTTCTTACCTTGGAGGCATGGCCACTCCCGCCCGTCTTCGGCTTTATCAGTATGCCTACAGCCCGTTTTGCATTCCCATCGAGCTGGCTCTGCGTCATTCGGGCATTCCTTACGAGGTCGTGAATCTGGAGATTCTCGATCCGACGCCGGTGATCAAACTGACGAAGGGCGAATATTATCAGGTGCCGGTGATCGAGGACCTGTTCAGCCGTCAGGTGGTCTATGATAAAAGTCCCTCGGGCGATGACGTGGCCCGCTATGTGGCCGAAGTTGCGCCGTTGATGAATCTCTTCCCGCCCGAAGTCTGGGGCATCCAGCAGATCCTCACCCATTATATCGAGAACGAATGTGAAAATATTTCCTTCAAGATTTGCGACGCCTATCGCGACCGGTGGCTGAAGAGCGATCTCGAGCGGGCCCTGCATCAGCGACACAAGGAACGCAAGTTCGGTCCTGGTTGCCTCGACGAATGGGCGCGCAATATCAACGTGCTGATCGATCAGTTCTATCGCGCCATTCAGCCGTTCGAGCAGATTCTCGGCACGCATCCGTTTCTGACGGGAGACCGCCCGACGTTCGCGGATTACGCGCTTTGTGGTGTCTTGGGCAATTTCCTTTTTCCGGCCTGCACTTCACTGCCGGGAAATTGTCTCATGCTGGAAGCCTGGTACACGAGAATGCGGGCGGGCAATTTCCGCCATTCGCTCGATGCCATGCAACTCGGGGAGCACGATCTCTCCCTGACCGGTGGGAATTCTCTTCTGGCCGACGTGGCCGACATGGAAAAGGCGGTCACGGAGTTGAAGCTGCGCGCGAATACCCTGGCCCTCGATGTCGGCACCGGCCATGGTCACGTGGCCTTTGCGCTGGCGGCAAAGGGTTATGCGGTGACAGCGAGCGACACCTCGCTACCCGTGTTGCAGGAGGCGGCGCGGGTGGCCCAGGAGCAAAAGCTGGAGATCATTTTCCACGAGCATACGCCGGAGAAGCTCCCCTACGCGGACGGCTCCTTTGGCCTGGTGACATGCCGCATGGCGGCGCATCACTTCACCGCGCCGGAATCCTTTATCCGCGAGGCGGCGCGCGTGCTGAAGACCTACGGTTACCTGGTGGTGATCGATGGAACGGCGCCGGACGACCAGGTGGAGGCGCATGAATGGATGAACGCGGTGGAGCGTCTGCGCGATCCGAGTCACGTGCGCTTCATCACGCCGAACGTGTGGCGCAAATGGTGCATGGATGCGGGGCTGACCGTGACGCGGCTGCAGGTCGAGTCGATCCGGCAACCAGAATTGAACTGGTATTTCAACGAGATGAATACGCCGCCCGAGAACCGGAAAAAGGTGATGGAGATGCTGGCCAAGGCGCCGTCTTCCGTGCGCGAACTGTTCAAGATCGGGCAGGAGGACGGGAAGATTGTCTGGTCCGCGCGGCGGGTGACGGTGGTGGCGGGGAAGATTTAAGTCTCATCGGGGTAAGTTCCCGTCGCTGGTGGCGCATTAAAATCTGTCATCCTGAGCTTGTCGAAGGATCAGCTTCGCTTCGGTAAAGGCAACCGAACTGATCCTTCGACAAGCTCAGGATGACAGGGAAAAAGAGCGACAATCCAATTAAAAAACGGTCCAGGCATCTCGATTCGCTCGAGCTGGAGGAAAATTACTGCGCGGCAGCCTCGGGCTTGTTCGTGGTCAGCAAATCGGGCGAATCAGCATTGCGCGCGACCAGATAGCTGCCCCCCTCTTGATCGGCGAGGCCCTGGAGCAATTCCCGGGCGTTCGTTTTCGGGCGCGGACTGATACCGATAACAGTCATGCTCGTGCTGTCGCCAAGGATTTCGCTTACCTTGGGCAGGAGCTCGTTCGCGTTCGCATTGAGATCGCCATCGGTGACGAGCAGGACGGCGCCCATCTGTAATTCCTCGGCGCAGGCGAGCCCGGCGGGAAGATCGGTGCCGCCGCCACAATCGTAATCGCGATTGATGAACTGGATGGCGGCCTCACGAGTCGCATCGCTCGCGGCCACGAGAGGGCCGCTACGACGGGTCGTTTCCCCGTACACGACGATGGCGAAGGGCGTGCCGTTCTTGAGCGCCTGCAATCGCTGGGTGAGAATCTGCCGGGCGACGGCAAGCCGCGTGGAACCGGCGTAGGCCTCGTACATGCTGCCGGAAATATCGAGCACGAAGACGATGCCCTCGCGGCCATTCAGGTGAGGCGCGGAAGACGGGTTAAGGGGTGATTCAGCCGGCCAACGCACGTGGACCTTGGCGTCCTGCTTCAAGGCGAATGCCGGGGTGGGCGGCGGCACGGGGTGAGGGATGGCGGGAAAAGGGGAGAGCGGATCCGAATCGCTCGAGGCCGGGGCCTGGCTGTCGGCGCGCAGGTTATCGGAAAGCAGGGACTGACGATCGGGCGCCGCCTTGGTCCGGACCGTGAAGACGAGCGAAGTCTTCGAGAGCGGGTCGGGATCGAGGGAGCCGCGCCGCGCGGAAGCGTGAAGGTGGAACCCCACCACGATGAGCACCACGCAGAAGTGCAAGGCGAACGAGATCGCCAGCATCCGGGGTAGACCCATGCGCATGATATGATTATACGCTGATTTCAAAGGATAGACCATGCCGAATAAAGCCCCGGGCGGCGAGCCTCTTCCCGTCCCTGGCGTTATCGGTCAGCTCAAGCGAACGGCCACCTTTTTTAGGACGAAACGATTGGCGCGCGCGGCTTCTCTTGGCAAGGTGATGCGTGCCTGATCGTTGGTTTGAGACTTATCGTTGGTGGTGGTGCGCCCTGGCGGGGCTGCTGCTGGTTCTGAGCTTCGCGCCCTTCGCCAGCGCGACATGCGGCTGGATTGCGCTGGTCCCGGCCTGGTGGGTCGTGACGCGCAGTGAACGAGTGCGGCGCCAACCGATCCGCCACGGTTATCTCATCGGCCTGATTTATTTCGGCGGCACGTTTTGGTGGATCAGCGACGTGACTCCCGTGGGCGCGTTTTTCCTGGTCCTCTACCTGGCGCTCTACCCGGGTCTCTGGTTTTTGCTAGTGGCACGAATGCTGCCACGGCTGCCCACTTTGGTACAGGCGCTCGCGGGCGCGGGGTTCTGGGTATCGCTGGAATGGCTGCGCAGCTGGTTGCTCACCGGCTTCGATTGGAATGAACTGGGGGCGTCGCAATCGACCAGCATCGTCTTCCGGCAACTGGCGGCGTTCGGCGGAGTGCCGCTGATCTCCTTCATCCTGGTCACGGTCAATATCCTTTGGGCGGAAAGCCTGCCCGCGATGGCGGAGACGTTTCGCCGGCAACGGGTCATCCGCGCGTCGTTTCCCTTTGCGGCCGCGCTTTTCATCGTGGCGGTTTCGTTTGCCTTCGGCGCGCATCATCTTTTCCGGCATCGGGGCGAAGCGTTGCGGCCGGGGCTGAGCTTCGCCTGCATCCAGCCAAACATTCCGCAAATCGCCTATGCGGGCGGCCCGTGGATTGATTTCCAGCACAGCGAGGACGCCGCGCTGGCGCAGGAGGTGGCGCTTTCCGACGAGGCGATCAAGGCCAAGCCCCAGTTGCTCATCTGGCCGGAGGCGATCCTCGACGAGGGCATTTTTCAGGACCGGCCTTTGAACGAGGCGGTGCACGGGATCTGCGAGAAATACGACGGCTGCTTCATGCTCGGCTCGCAGGACTTCGATAACGAAAAGCACAAGCTCTACAACTGCGCCTATCTCTTCACGCCAGGCGGCGATCAGTACGAGTATTACCAGAAAACGCGGCTGGTCATTTTAGGCGAATATCTGCCCTTCGGAGATACCTTCCCCTGGCTACGGAAGGCGGTCGGAATGGGCATGGATTTCACGCCGGGGACGGGACCGAAGCGTTTCATGGTGCCCGGCCCGAAGGTCAGTTTCGCGCCGTTGATTTGCTTCGAGGATACCCTGGCGTCCGTGCCCGCGAAGGCGGTGAAATTGAATCCCGATTTTATGATCACAATCACGAACGACGGCTGGTATACCGGCTGGTTCGCGACCTGGGGCGTCCGGCAACACCTCAACCTGGCGGTTTTCCGCTGCGTGGAGCACGACCGGGCCATGGTCCGGTGCGCGAATACCGGTGTCTCGTGCGAGATTAACCAGGATGGTACGGTGACCGACCGGCTGTGCAACAGCGCCGGGGCGGACATCGATGTGCGGGGAATCTTCGCCCGGACCCTGCAATTTTACCCCCCGCACCCGACCTTTTATGAGGCGTGGGGGGACTGGATCGTCTTGCTCTCCGCTCTGGTCAGCGTCATGATGACCGTTCGCTTTTTGAGCCAGCGCCTTGCCCCCACCCGTGAATCCTGAACCTTTCTTTTCCGTTGTCGTCCCGTTTTATAATGAAGCGGAGAATCTGCCCAAGCTCATCCGGGAGATCGACGCCATGCTGCGCATGTTGGAAAGGACCGCGGAGATCATCCTGGTGAACGACGGCAGCACGGACGAGTTTGCGCGCCAGCCCGCCAGTCCGGCGTTCGTCATTCGCTGGCTCAACCTGAGCCGCAACAGTGGGCAGAGCGCCGCCATGTATTACGGGATGCAGGCCGCGCGCGGCCAGTATGTCATCCTGCTGGATGCCGATTTGCAGAACGACCCGATGGATGCGCCGCAGCTTTGGCGCAAACTGGTGGAGGAGGACCTCGACATGGTGACGGGCGTGCGGCTGAACCGAAACGATACCTGGGTGCGCCGGATGTCCTCGCGCGTCGCGAACACGGTTCGCTCGGTCTTATTGCAGGACCATACCAGCGATACCGGCTGCACCTTGAAAGTTCTTACCCGCGAGGCGGCCAAGCGATTGCCCGCCTGGAATGGGATGCATCGATTCATGCCCGCGTTGACGCTCGCCGCCGGTTACAAGATCGGGGAGATGCCGGTCAATCACCGCGCGCGGTTTGCGGGTGTGAGCAAGGTTTCCGGGGGCAAGCGGGCGGTGCGCGCGACGATCGATCTGCTCGGCATGCTGTGGTTCTCCCGCCGTCAGTTCAAGGGCCGGCTTCTTCCGGAAGACGAGTAAACTTCACCCGTCCCCCCTGCATGACCTCTCCTGTTTCCCTTGATTCGCTCGGCATCATCGCGGGCAATGGCCGCTACCCGGTGCTGCTCGCGGAAGCCGCGCGCGCGCGGGGAGTGAAGCGTCTCGTCGTCGTGGGCTTTTCCGGCGAGACCGCGCCGGAGATGGAAGGAATGGCCGACGTCTACACCCGTCTGCGGGTCGGCCAACTCGGCGGACTCTGCAATTATTTCCGCGAGCAAAAAGTCACGCAGGCCATCATGGCCGGCCAGATCACGCCGGGAAATCTGTTCGATCTCCGGCCCGATATCAAGGCGGTGCTCCTGCTGGCGAAGCTAAAAGAGCGCAATGCCGAGTCGATCTTTGGCGCGATTGCCGATGAATTAAAGAAAGTCGGTGTGGAGCTGCTTCCCGCCACGACTTTCCTGGAGGATTGCCTGCCCGCGCCGGGACACATCGCGGGGCCGAAGCTTTCACGGCGCGAACAGGCCGACGTCGCCCTTGGTTTCCGGGTGGCGAAGGAAATCAGCCGCATGGACATCGGCCAAAGCGTCGTGGTAAAAAAAGGCACCATCGTCGCGGTGGAAGCCTTCGAGGGGACCGATGCGGCGATGGAGCGGGGCGGGCGGCTCGGGAAGGGGGAAGTTGTGCTGGTAAAGGTCAGCAAGCCGAACCAGGATTTTCGTTTCGATGTTCCCGTTGTCGGTCCGCGCACGATGGAGCGGGCGCGGGAATCGGCTGTCCGCGTCGTGGCCTGCGAGGCGGGGCGGACCTTGTTGCTCGATCGCAAGCTGGTGCTGGAGCAGGCGGAGCGCTGGGGGATCAGTCTTTTCGCGGCGGATGAATCGCTCTTGAATCAATAATTTTATGACCAAAGTACGAGTAGGCGTGGTGGGTGTCGGACATATCGGCCGGGAACATGCGCGAATTTATTCGCAGCTGCCCGGCGTGGAATTCGTGGGACTCTATGATCTCGATGGTCAGGTGGCGCAAAAGGTCGCCCAGCGCCATGGCGTGAAAACGTTCGGCACCGCCCAGGCGCTGGCGGAGGAATGCGACGCGGCGACGATTTCCACCCCGACGAGCACGCACCATGAATTGGGCGGCCTTTTCCTCGGACTCGGCAAGCATGTGCTGATCGAGAAGCCGATCACCGACAATAGCGCGCAGGCCAAGGCACTGGTCGATCTCGCCCAGACCAAGAATCTCGTGCTCCAGGTCGGGCACATCGAGCGCTTCAATCCCGCGCTGAACGCGCTGGAAGAGAAGCTCACGCACCCCAAGTTTATCGAGGCGCACCGGCTCTCCACCTATCCGGGACGCAGCACCGATATCGGCGTGGTTCTCGATTTGATGATTCACGACATCGACGTCGTGCTCCACCTGGTGCGCTCGCCCATCCAGAGCATCGATTCCGTCGGCACGCCCGTCCTGAGCAAGGGCGAGGACATCGCCAACGCGCGCATCCGTTTCGAAAACGGCTGCGTGGCGAACCTGACCACGAGCCGGATCAGCTTTGAGAAGATGCGCAAGATCCGCGTCTTCCAGGACGACGCTTATCTCTCACTCGATTATTTCGATCAGAGCGGCGTGATTTATCGCAAGGTCGATACGCAGATCGTGAAGGAGAACATCAAGGTCGAGAAGGACGAGCCGCTCAAGCTCGAACTCTCCGCCTTCGTCGATTGCGTGCGCTCGCGCCAGTCGCCGCGCGTCGATGGCCGCCAGGGCGCCGTCGCGCTCGATATTGCGATGCAGATCACTGAGCAGATTGCGCAACAGAACGCGATCAAGCCCTGATGTCTCTCGCGTTCGAACCCACCTCACTTATGCGCGAGCCCGAAGCCATCGTTGCCGAGAGACCGCTGATCCTGATGATGGTGGCGGGCGAGGCGAGCGGCGATGCCCACGGGGCGGAGTTGATCCAGGCCCTGAAGCAGCAGCGCAAGAATCTCCGCATCATCGGCGTGGGCGGCCCGCGCATGGCGGCCGCGGGCCAGGAACAGCTTTTCGATCTCTCGGCCCACGCGGTGCTGGGGCTGGTCGAGGTGCTGAAGCATTTTTTCAAGTTCCGGCAATTCATGGAGAAGGTCGTCAGCCTTGCCAAGCGCGAGCAGCCCGATGCCATCATCCTGATCGATAGTTCCGGCTTTAATCTGCGCCTCTCGCCCAGGATCCGGAAGGAACTGCCCGACACGCGCATCATTTATTACGTCAGCCCTCAGGTCTGGGCCTCCCGCGCGGGCCGGGTTCGCATCATGAGCAAAACGATCGACCTGCTCCTGACCATTCTGCCTTTCGAGCGGGAATGGTTCGCCGAGCGCGCACCGAAATTCAATGTGCGCTGGGTCGGTCATCCGGTATTGGACCGCATTCATAAAGTTGAGGATGCCAACCCCAATCCCGATTGGGTTGCGCTTCTGCCGGGCAGCCGTCGGACGGAGATTGCCGCGCATCTTCCCGAGCTTTGGGCCACGGCGCGACTGATGGCGCGGCAGCGCAAGGGGCTGAAGTTCATTCTGCTTTCGCCGAATGAGGAGATGCAGAAGTTCTCGCTCGAGCTGCTGGAAAAAGATCCGCCGCCGAATTTCGATTTCGAATACAATATCGGCTACGCCATCTCGCATCTTTCCCGTTGCTCGTTGGCACTGGTCGCCTCCGGCACCGCCTCGTTGGAATGTGCGCTGGTGGGCATTCCGCAGGTCGTCGTCTACCGCGTCCATCCACTCACTTATGCGATCGGTCGGCGGGTGGTGAAGGTGAAGTACCTGAGCCTCATCAACGTGATGGCGAAGGAACAGATCGTGCCCGAATTTTTGCAGGACAAATTGCAACCCGAGGCGGTGGCGCAGGTCGCGCTCGATCTCCTGGGCAATCCCCAACGGCGGGAGATCATGAAGCAGCGTGTGGCCCAAGTGGTCGCGACCCTCGGCGGGCCAGGGGCCAGCCATCGCGCGGCAGAGGCGATCTTGCTCGAAGCGGCCTTTGCCGGGCCCGCGTTCAAGGCGCGGTAGAAAGCGCGGCGGGTACGAAGCGCCGCGCTTGAAAATCAATTCTCGCGGCTGAGAAGATAATCCGCGATGGCCTTGAGCGGCTCGGCATTCTTGCCAAACGGCTTGAGCGCGGCGAGAGCCCGGGCGGTAAGCTTGTCGGCTTCCTTCTTGGCTTTCTCGAGGCCGAGCAGGGCGGGATAGGTGGCCTTCTGTGCCTTGAGATCCTTGCCGGCGCTTTTGCCGAGCTTCTCGGTCGTTTGGGTAACGTCGAGAATATCGTCGATGACCTGGAACGCGAGACCGAGACTCTGGCCGAATTCGGTCAGGTTTTTCATCTGCGCCGGAGTCGCATTGGCCGACATCGCGCCGAGGCGGATGGAGGTGGTGATGAGCGCGGCCGTCTTATTGAGATGGATGTAGCGGAGCTCGGCGGGGCTGATCTTCTTGCCTTCACCCTCGGCATCGGCGACTTGTCCGGCGATCAGCGCCTGGCTGCCGGCGGCGACGGCGATTTCACGGATGATATCGGCGTGGGAATAACGAGGCCACGATTTGCAGGAGGCGGCCATTTCAAACGCAATGGTGAGCAGCGCATCGCCCGCCAGGACGGCCATGCCTTCCCCAAAAACTTTATGCGAGGTCGGCTTGCCGCGGCGGAAATCGTCGTTATCCATGCAGGGCAGATCGTCGTGGATGAGCGAGTAGGTATGGATGCACTCGACCGCGCAGGCAAGAGGCAGGGCCTCATCGACCGGCCCGCGCAAGACTTCGGCAGTGGCGAGACAGATGACCGGACGCAACCGTTTCCCCCCGGCAAAGATACTGTAACGCATCGCCTTATGGATCGTTTTGGGCTTGGTGGTGGCGGGCGGAAGATAGCGGTTGAGCGCGGCATCGACTTTTTTCTGACGCGCCGCCCAATAATGAGAGAAATCCATCCTTCGAGTTATGCGAACGAGGCGGCGCTTTGGCAATCTTGTTCGAAGGCGGTCGGGTTTTCCGTGCCACGGAAACTTGGGCGAACCCGCGCGCGGCATGGCCCGGCGATCCGGTTAATCTCTTGGGGGCTAATTCCCCCTAAGCTCGCTTCGGCTTGGTGGTAGCCGCCGCACGCCGTGCGGTGGTGTCTTTTCGAAGGAGCGGAGCGTGTAGGCTTTCCTTCTCTCCTCCACCGCACGGCGTGCGGCGGCTACCACGGAGTGCTCGGAGCTTGCGCCGGGTTTTTTATCTAGGTTTCGCTTTACTCGGACGAAAGCAGCGAAGGCGGAACGCCGGGCTCGATTTTTCGCGCGGGCACGACGAGGTCCCGAAGGGTGCCGGTGCTGCGGTACTGCGGTTGCCCGGCGACGGAAGACAGGAGGATTCCCCAGATCGCGGTCGCGAAAATAAAGAGCGGCGTCTGGAGAATCTGCGGCATGGCGTAGACCAGCGTGACGCCGGGCACCCACAGCATCCAGTTGGTGACGAGCACGGGTAACATTCGCTCGGCGATGAAGGAACGATCGAGTTCCTGCCAGAGAAGGAGCGGGGAATAGCGCAACGTCTGCCAGCGGGTGAGGAGAGCCATGTAGGGAACGGCGAAGATCGGCGTGTAGCCGAGTTGATCGACCAGGACTTTCCGCACCAGCACGGACCAGTTGTTGTCGTCGCCGAACCAGACCGCCTGCTGCCGATAGAATTCGTAAACGACGGCGCCGCTGATGAAGAACATCCCCATTTTGAAGGCCGCGTTTTCAACGTTCCCGACGGTCCACCGGCCCGCGTTCTGGAAATAGATGACGGCCAGCTCCGAAAGAAGTCCGCCTGCCAGGGCCGTTCCCACGGCGGCGGCGAGAATCCCCCCCTCACGCTCCCACCCGGCAAAGCGGGTCAGGAAGGATGCGCCTGCGGGCCAGCCATAATAAATGGCGACGAGGCCGGCCATGGCGGCTTCCAGCGCAAGCGTGGCGGGCAGGTTCTGACGGGCGGCCCGAAGTGCCTTGCGCACGGCCTCGAGCCACGCGGAGATGGTCGGAGCCGGATCAGGCTTCAAAGGATTTCCCGCAGCCACAAGTCTGTTTGGCATTGGGATTGGTGATCCGGAAACCAGCCCCGGTCAGGCCGTCCTTGTAATCGATGACCGAGCCGGCCAGGTAGACCAGGCCGCGATCTTCGACGAACAGATTCACGCCGTGGCAGACGAATTCTTCGTCGCCGGTTTTGCGGGTGGAAATTTCCATGGCGTAGGACATGCCGGAACAACCGCCGGTCTCGATGTAGATACGCAGACCCTTATCCTGGGCGTCACCGATGATCTCGGCGATGTGCCGGGCGGCATCTTCAGTCAGGCTAACAGAGGGGAGGGAGGCAACAGCGGTCATGGAGACAATTTAGGGGGCAATCGGATGGGTGTCAATTGGGGGGCGAAACGTAAGTGAGCGCGGACGGCAAAAATCAGAAGCCTCCGATATTTTCGTCCACTTAATCCTGTTCCCGGACAAGCTTAGGTCGCTGCAAAGGTTAGACCTTGGCGTGCTGGCCGTTGGTGTAACCGGGATTGGAGGGCTTCGATTGCCGCAAGGCCCGCCAGCCCGCGCGATGCTTGACGATCCAGTCGAGCAGGGCTTTTTCGAAGCCGATGTCGTGACCCAGCTTTTCGCTCTCGATCCACTTGTGCCGCAAGATCTCTTCGCGCTCGGCCAGAAACTCCTGATAAAGCGCGGACTTGTGGAACAAATTATCGTGGTCCTTCAGAGAAGAGTCCGACATACAGTTACTAGACGAAACGGGGAAGGCTTTGTCAAATGGTTAAATTGTTGGAAACGTGGCCCCGGCGGTGGTGAGGTCGTTAGGATCTTAGGTAGGAAATTGATTGCGAATGGCTTGCGCAGCTTGCTGAAAGAGTTTCGCCGTCGGACTCGCGGGTTCGGAAAGCGTAATTGGCTGCCCCTGATCGCCCGATTCGCGCACGCGCATTTCAATCGGAATCTGGGCAAGTAGGGAAACCCCTAGTCGCGCGGCTTCGCGTTCGCCGCCACCGGAACCGAATATCGCGTAGCGATTGCCATCATTGGGGCAGACGAAGTAACTCATGTTCTCAACCAGGCCGATAATAGCAACGTTGACTTTCTCAAACATGGTCGCGGCTTTGCGCGCATCGATCAACGCGACTTCCTGGGGCGTGGTAACGATGATGGCGCCGGATAGCGCGACGGTCTGCACGATAGTGAGCTGGATGTCGCCGGTGCCCGGCGGAAGATCGAGGATGAGGTAATCGAGCTCGCCCCAGTCGACGTTGCGCAAAAACTGCTGGGTGTAGCGCGTGACCATCGGGCCGCGCAGGATGGCGGGCGAGGTGTCGTCGAGCAAAAAGCCCATGCTCATCAAATTGAGATCGTAGCGGCGAATCGGCTGGATGCGGCCCTCCTCGGTGGCGGAAGGACGTTCGTGAGTGCCGAACATGAGGCCGACGCTGGGGCCATAAATATCGCAGTCGCAGAGGCCGACTTTCTTGTCGCTTTTTTCCCCGCGCAACGCGACGGCGAGATTGGCCGCCACGGTCGATTTCCCCACGCCGCCTTTTCCACTCGCGACGGCGATGACGTGTTTGACGCCTTCGATTTTGGTTTGCGGCAGGCCACCGGCGTCGGCCTGAAGCGCCTTGCTGACCGGCGCGCTGAGATCGATGTTCACCTCGGCTTCGCTGACGCCGGGAATCGATTCGAGCACGGCGGTCGCATTCTCCTGAATGGCCTTGGGGATGTTGGCATCAGCGGTGGTCAGCGCGATGCGAACGAGGACGCGGGTGCCATCGATCTGCACATCCTTGATGAGGCCGAAAGAGACGATGTCCCGTGAATAACCGGGATATTTGACGCCCCGCAAGTGGTCGAGGACGGCTTCGGAAGTCAGGGGAGGGGGCATGAGGGAGAGACGATTCCAGCCGGAATTATCCTAAAAGTCTTTTGATCACTTCGACGAGGGTCGGCGAGTCGACGCGTCCACCGGCCTTGATGGAGGCGCGTTTCAAGACGGCGTCGGGAGTAGAATCTCCGGTCGCCTTCGCTTCGGAGATCGCTTCCCGGACGAGTTCCTCGGTCCTCTCCGCAGAAAGTGGACTTGCCTTTTCGGCCTCGTGCGCAGGTTTGCCGGAAATATCGGCGGCGTGCTGAGTGAACGATTTGCCGCGGCCGGTTGGATTGATAACGGAGTCGATCACGCCTTCCTCGAATTCCTTCCACATCGGAGACATGTTGCGCAGCTTGTGAACGATCTTCGAAAAAGTTTCGACGACGTAATCGACATCCTCGACGGTGTTGTCCTTGCCGAGACTCATGATGATGTTGCCCTGGGCGAGCGCGTGATCGAGTTTGATCGCGCTGAGGACGTGGGAGACCTTGAGCGATTTGCTGACGCAGCTTGAGCCGCTGGCGACGGCGATGCCCTGGTGGTCGAGCAGGAGAAGCTGGCCTTCGCCTTCAATGAATTCGGTGCTCAGATTGAGAGTGTTGCAAATGCGCAGAGGGCCGGGGACGGGACCATTGAGCTTGATGAAATCGACGTGCTTCCAGAGGCCGTCGTAAAGCCGCTTCTGCAGCATGGCGACATGCGCGACGTTCTTTTCCATGTCGCGCACGGCGACTTCGGCGGCGACTCCGGCTCCGATGATCGCGGGAACGTTTTCCGTTCCGGCGCGACGTCCGCCTTCCTGCACGCCGCCGTGAATATGGCTGGTCACGCGGGCCTTGCGGCTGCGGTAAAGCACGCCGATTCCCTTGGGGCCGTAAAAGCGGTGCGGGCTGAAGCTGAGCAGTTGCACGCCAAGGTCGCGCACATCGATCGGCATCCAGCCTGCGGCGGCGAGGGCATCCGCATAAAGTGCGATGCCTTTCTCAGCGGTGATCTTCGCGATCTCCTTGACGGGCTGGATGGTGCCAATGTCGTGATTAACGAGATGGATGGCGACGAGCGCGGTCTTCGGCGTGATGGCCGCGCGAACGTCCTCGGGATGGATCCGCCCGATGTCATCGACGGGAACCTGTGTGACTTCGAAGCCGTGCTTGGTCAGGTACTCGACCGAGTTCATCACCGAAGGATGCTCGATGGCGGAGACGACAATGTGGTTGCCCTTGGTCCGCATGTTCGCGTCGGCGAAACCCTTGATCGCAAGATTGGCCGACTCGGTGCCGCCGGAGGTGAAGATCAGGTCTTCCTCGCTTTCGGCGTTGATCATCGCGGCGATTTGCTTGCGCGCTTCGCTGAGCCCTTCGCGGACCTGGAGGCCGTAGCGATGCAGGCTGGAGGGAGAGCCATAGGCTTCCCGGAAATAGGGGATCATGGCCTGCAACGCCTCCTCCAGCACGGGAGTGGTCGTTTGATGATCGAGATAGACGGAGCGTTTATCCATGGAAATTCTCAGTGGCCGACGCGGCTTGGTCGAGCGGACTCGGTCGGCCTGATAAAATAAGAAAACGGAAACCTCGGCGAGGTTTCCGTTTCGCGGTACAACTTAAGCGGAGGCGGATTGCTTGGCTTCGTAATCTTCGATGGCCGCTTTGAGCGCTTCTTCCGCCAAAACCGAACAGTGAATCTTGACGGGAGGCAGACCGCCCAACGCATCGACCACTTCCTGGTTGGAAAAATTCTTGGCTTCTTCAAGGGTGCGGCCCTTGATCAGTTCGGTGGCCATGCTGGAGGAAGCGATGGCGCTGCCGCAACCGAAGGTCTTGAACCGGGCGTCTTCGATCTTGCCGTCACGGATCTTGAGCGAAATTTTCATGATGTCGCCGCAAGCTGCCGCGCCGACTTCACCGACGCCGTCTGCTTCCTGCACATCGCCCATGTTGCGGGGATTGAGGAAGTGATCCATCACGGTGTCGTTGTAAAGGGTGTATTCTTTGGTCTCTTTCATAAAGCAATTCTCCAAGGATTAGATTAACCGATCGGCGGTCGATGTAAAGGGGCGATCCGTAAATCGACGCAAACTTTCGTCCGACTTTTTCGTCGTCTGATCGGAATGCAGAACCGCCGATGGAAATTAATCCATCAACGTGAACTGGCATTTATAAAGGCCGGAAACGCGTTCCTGTTCACGATGGACGCGGGTGCCGAGGATATTCTCGATCAGCGCATTTTCGAGCTGGGTCAGAATCTTGAAACGATCGGCGATCGCGAGCACTGGCGAATTGTACTCGATGATCTGGTGGCGCTGAATATCGGGATTAAAATAGTATTCGCTCATGTACCCGTCCTGGTCGCGCAAGGCGGCGAGGGAGCGAGTCCGTTCCTCGAGCGAGTTGCCGGTGATCTTCGCTTGCAGCTTCACCGTCTGGTTCTGGTAGATCTGGTAAAGGATCTTCTCCGGCGCGGCGGGGCCGTAGACCTCTTCGAGGCTGCGTAGGATCTCGCCGGTGAAGTTGGTATGCTCGGAGGGGAAGAACTCCTGCGCCTGGGGAGTGAGACGGTAGGCTTTCTCGGGGCGGCCCATCCCTTTCGGGCGGCGCCACGTGTCGAGATAGCCGTCGCGTTCAAGCGAAACGCAATGTTGCTTGACGCCCATGTACGAGAGGTTAATTCGGTCGCACAATTGAGAGACGGAAAGTCCCTGGCTTCGTTTGATCTCAGCTAAGATCAAATACTTCTGGCTCTTGGCCAATTTCCGCAGAAGCTTGCTTTTCATAAGGTGCTGGTTTCGCGAGCCTTTTAGCGGTTTTTATTGTTCTTTCCCATGGCTGCCCAGCGACAGAGTAATTAGGAGCCCATGGGCTCGCAAGTCTTTTTAGTTACAATCATCAAAAATTATTAAATGGAGAGGTGTTTTTGAAAAAAGGTAGTTTAGCTTCAAAATCTATTAGGGTTACTTCAACTTGCGGGAGAATGCCTGGGAAGTTCTAGGGATTTTCAGTTCCTGACCATTTTCCACAGAGTGAAGAGCGTCCATCCCGCTCCTAGGAGAAGCAGGAATTCGTGTCCAAAATGCGCGTGCTGATCCTCCTCCGGCGTATCGACACGGCTCAACCTGGGGTCGTTGGAAAGGTATTTTATCGGAATCTCTCCGCCGATCTGAAGTTGGGACCAAGTCGATTTTTGTACGGACGAAGATCCGGACTCTGATTGGGCATTTTCAATAGGGTAATGATAAGTAACGGAATAACTGGTACCCCTTCTGTAGTAAGTCTCAAGCTTCTCCACGGTGCCCGAAACATGCGTGGCGTTTGCTTCAAATCGGTCATCGAGGTGAAGGCTGTAAATACCCCAGCAGATCGCCCCGATTCCAAAGAGCATCATGAGTGAGTTGGGGGCTCTTGTTTTCATTTGGTGGAACGCCGTGCGGTGAAGTTGTACGCCATTCCCCCAGCCGGGACGAAAAGAAAAAGGAGCGCTTTCGGGGCAGGCCCGCGTTTGACATTCCGGGCGCATTCCGGGAGACTTCACGGGTGACTTCATACCGCATTCTCGCCGCTGATGGCGTGTCCCCCAAGGGCATCGCTCTCCTCTCTGAAAGCCCCCATTTCGATGTCCAGGTCTCCGGAGGCTTGAAGGAGGACGAACTCATCGCGCGCATCGGCGAACTCGATGCGTTGATCGTCCGCAGCCAGACCAAGGTAACGGCCAAGGCGCTCGCCGCCGCTACCCGGTTGAAGGTCATCGGCCGTGCCGGAGTCGGCGTCGATAACGTCAACGTCGAAGCGGCCACGGAACGCGGCATCGTGGTCATGAACACGCCGGGCGGAAACACGATTTCCACGGCGGAGCACACCTTCTCGCTTCTGCTTTCGCTCGCGCGTAAGATTCCCCAGGCGCATGCCTCCATGGTCGCGGGCAAGTGGGACCGCAAATCTTTCGAGGGTACGGAACTCTGCGGCAAGACGCTCGGTATTGTCGGCATGGGCCGCATCGGCGGCGAGGTTGCCCGGCGCGCTATCGCTTTCGGGATGAACGTGATTGCGTTCGATCCTTATCTCGTCCAGAGCCGCGCCCGCAGCCTTCAGGTGGAGTTGGCCGACAATCTCGGCACGCTGCTCGCGCAGGCCGATTTCATCACGGTTCACATGCCGCTGACTTCCGAGACGAACAAGATCATCGGCGCGGACGCCATCGCCAAGTGCAAGAAAGGCGTGCGGATCGTCAATTGCGCGCGGGGTGGCCTGGTCGATGAAGCCGCGCTTCTCGCCGGTCTGCAAAGCGGCCAGGTGGGCGGCGCCGCGCTGGATGTCTACGAGAAGGAGCCGCCGGCGGACGACCTGCCCTTCCGCTCGCTGCCGAACGTGGTGCTGACGCCGCATCTCGGCGCTTCGACTTCCGAGGCGCAGGAAGGCGTGGGCATCGAGATCGCTCAGGCCATTTCCGATTTCCTGGTCAACGGCATCATCGCCAACGCGGTGAATGTGCCGAGCGTCGATCTGCGCACGCTGGAAGTGCTGCGGCCCTACCTGACGCTGGGCGAAAAGCTGGGCCGTCTGCTCGCGCAGATCGCGCCGACGCGCTTGGAGAAATTGACCATTCGCTACACCGGCAAGGTGAGCGAAGGGGAAACGGTTCCCGTCACGCGCTCCATCCTCAAAGGGCTGCTTTTCCAGACCTCCGAAGTCGCGGTGAACGAAGTCAACGCGCCGCGCGCCGCGCAGAATCTCGGCCTCACCGTCGCGGAAATGAAAAGCACCGAGAGCAGCGACTTCACCGACCTGATTACCGTCGAGGCGACCAAGGGCGACGCGCGTTACGAAGTGGGCGCGACCATCGTCGGCGTGCATCCGCGCATCGTGCGCCTCAATGGCCATAACCTCGAAGCGACTCCCAAGGGTGTGCTCCTCATCGTGGAGAACAAGGACCGTCCCGGCATGATCGGCTGGATCGGCACGCTCTTGGCCAAGGCGCAAATCAATATCGCCAGCATGTCCCTTAGCCGCGGCGAGACGGGCGGTAACGCGCTCAGCGTGTTGAACCTCGACAGCATGCCGAGCCCGGAGCTGGTGAAGGAGATCGAGGCCGACCCCGGAATTTTGTCGGTTCAGGTCGCGCAGCTGTAGGACTCATGAAATTCTTGGCTCGCTTCCTCCCAAGGGACTTCTTCGATCTGGCGGTGAGTATTCTTGTTGGGTCTATACAGGCGGCCGCGCTTTTTGTGCTGCCGTTTTTAATGGCTTTCTTTATTGCGAAATCGGTCCTTATGGCTTTATTGGCGCCAATCATAATATATGGAATTTTTACCCTCTATTCTGTTCGCTTTGTCATGGTTGATGCCAAGGGAATAACTTTTTCCCGCATGCTGGGTTACTCAAAGTTTTTGGCTTGGCCTGAAGTAAAAAATATTTGTTTGGCTCCGAGGAGAGAATTGATTTGGCATGGTTGGCTGTGGCCTCTTCTTCCTGCCCGCGAAATGACGACGAGCCTCAGTTCGCTTGGGCATTATCGAATTTCGTGGAACGGGGGATATTGTTACTTTCCGCCTAAAGACACTCAGCTTTTTGAGGCAGCTGTATCAGGGCATTTAAAATCCCTGGGAACGTGAAGTTTCTCATTGGCTAGCCTGAAGCAAAAGATCGTGCCCATTCCTCTTCCCATCGGCCTCACCGGCGGCGTCGCCTGCGGCAAATCGACGCTCGCGGAAGGGTTGCGCGCGCGAGGCTGGCACATCATCGACACGGACCAGATCGCGCACGACGTCATGCGGCCCGGGGAGGCGACGTGGAAGATTGTGGTTGACGCTTTCGGCCCATCCATTCTACAACCGGACAAGTCGATTGACCGAAAGGTCTTGGGTAGACTCGTTTTTGCCGACCCGTTTCTGCGGGTAAAACTAAACGAAATCACCCACCCCGCTATCCGTTCCGCCTGGCAACGCGAACTCGAGGAGCGGACTCGAACCCATCCCTCTCAATTTTTGGCCGTGATGATTCCGTTACTCTTCGAGTGCAAGCTCGAACAGCTTTTTCGTGCTATCTGGTGTGTGGGCGCTTCGCGCGCCGCGCAAATCAGTCGGCTGAAGGCCCGTGGTTTCTCCGAAACCGAGGCCGAACAGCGACTGTCCAGCCAATTGCCGGTGACGGATAAAATGGCCCGGTCCACACTCGCCTTTTGGGGCGAGGGAAAGCCTTCCATTTTGCTCCAGCAACTCGATCAGGTCGGCGTTTCATGAGGCGTCGTCCCCAAAATAATCGTCCCTTTCGCCGAGGTCCGCGCAAGCCCCATCGCATGGAAGGTCTGCCGGCGGATGAACCCGATCTCCCTTTGACGCCGCCGCCGCCTCCGGTGGTCGCCCCTCCGGTGGCAACGGCTGCTCCGTCTCCCGCCCCCGTGGAAGGCAGCGCCCCACCTGCGGCACCCACGCCCACCACAGGGCGTCCTCCTGGCCGCACCGGCACTCGCCGCCCGCCCTTGCGTCCGCTGGCCGATAAGAACGCGCCTGCCGACAAGGCCGCACCTGTCGCGGCAGCGCCCACGGAACCCCCAGTCGCGGTCGTCGCCCTCCCTCCGACCCCGCCGCCTTTGCCGCCCGGCCCGCATCTGGAGATTGAGGAACTTCAATCCCGCCCCACCAAGCTACTGAAAGTTCTCGCGAAGGAATACGAGATCGAGAACGCGCTCACCCTCAAGAAGCACGAGTTGATTTGCGAGATCCTCAAGCGCAATGCCGCCAAGAACGGCACGGCCAACGGCGGCGGCGTGCTCGATCTCTCGCCCGAAGGCCACGGCTTTCTCCGCGCGGCCCGCTTCAATTATTTGACCTGCCCGGAAGACCTTTACGTCTCGCCCTCGCAGGTGCGGCGTTTCAATTTGCGCAAGGGCGAGCTCGTTTACGGCCCCGTCCGCGCGCCGAAGGACAAGGAGCGCTTCTTCGCCCTGGGTCGCGTGGACAAGATCGAGAACGAACCGGCTGAGGAAGGCCGCGTCCGCGTCGGCTTCGACCTACTGACGCCGATGTTCCCGAACCGCCGGATTTTCCTCGAGGGAAAGAAGGGCGATGTCTCGATGCGCGCGATGGATCTCATCTGCCCGCTCGGCTTCGGCCAGCGCGGCCTGATCGTCGCGCCGCCCCGCACGGGCAAGACCATTTTGCTCCAGAAAATCGCCAATGCGATCATGGAGAATAACCCGAAGGCACACCTGATCATGATGTTGATCGATGAGCGGCCCGAGGAAGTGACCGACATGCTGCGGAGCGTGAAGGGCGAGGTGATCGCCTCGACTTTCGACGAGACCTGCGAGCGGCACGTGGCCGTCGCCGAGATGGTGACCGAGCGCGCCAAACGGCTGGTCGAAAACAAGGTCGATGTCGTGATCCTGCTGGACAGCATCACGCGCCTTGCCCGCGCCTACAACACCATGCAGCCGAGCAGCGGCAAGATCATGAGCGGCGGCGTGGAATCCAACGCGCTGCAAAAGCCGAAGCGCTTCTTCGGCGCCGCGCGCAACATCCAGGAGGGCGGCAGCCTGACCATCATCGCCACGGCGCTGGTCGAGACTGGCAGCCGGATGGATGACGTGATTTTCGAGGAGTTCAAGGGCACCGGCAACATGGAAGTGAGCCTGGATCGCAATCTCTCCGACCAGCGCATTTTCCCCGCCTTCAACATCTCCCGCTCCGGCACGCGCAAGGAAGAACTGCTTTATCACGCGGACGAGTTGCCGCGCATCCACGCGCTGCGCCGCGTGCTCTCCGAGGAATCGCCAGTCGAGGCGATGACCCTGATGCTGGAGAAGATCAAGAAGACGGAAAACAACGTCGAGTTCTTGATGGCGCTACAGGTCAAGAAATAGTCTTTAGGTAGGGATGCGAGTCCCCTCGCGTCCCATTCTATTCCCTTTGCCTCGGGTGGTAGCCGCCGCACGCCGTGCGGTGGTGTCTTTTCGAAAGAGATGCGGAACGTGGAGTTTTTCTTCTCTCCTCCACCGCACGGCGTGCGGCGGCTACCTTTCGTCGGACAGCTGGGACAGCCGTCCCTACCTTAGAAAATTATCCCACATGCGCCGCGAACCACGCCGCGCCTTGCAACGCGGTCTTGTCGTTCAGGATGACGTAAACGGGCATCGATTTCAGCAGCGGACTCATCCGCCCCTTATGGTAGAAGGCATCGAGAAAGATCGCGCTCTGCATCTTGGGCAACATCTTCGGCGCGATACCTCCGCCGATGTAAACACCTCCGAGCGAAAGCAGCTTGAGCGCGAGGTTGCCCGCCTCGGCGCCGTAATTGCGAGTGAAGCAATCGACCACCTCCACGCAGACAGGATCGGTATTACCCAAGCCCGCCCCTGTGACCACCGCCGCCAAGTCGCCTTGCCGTAGTTGCTCGGCCAGCCAGTCGGGTTCCGATACGCCGGAGCGTTGACGGAAGAAACGGTAAAGATTGGTTATGCCCATGCCGGAGAGGACCCGCTCCCAGCTGACATGCCCCCGTTCCTGGCGCAGGAAGGCGAGCAACTCGTCGCCAATGGTGTCATTGGGCGCGAAGCTGGCGTGTCCGCCCTCGCTGGCGAAAGGGCGATGGGCCACGCCATCCCACATCAGGCCTGCTTCGCCCAGACCGGTTCCGGCGGCGATCAGCGCGCGATGGCCCACCTGGTTGGGGTTGCCATTGGGATTTAACGAAAGCAATTCGTGCGGCTGGAGCGTGGCAATGCCATAGGCATTAGCCTCGAGATCGTTGAGCAGGCTTACCTGTTGAAAGCCAAGTTCGTTTTGGAGCGCGGCGGCATCCACCACCCAAGGGAGGTTCGTCACCTGCACCACACCGCCCTGTACGGGGCCGGCGACCCCGAAGCACGCATTGCGGATCGGCAGAAGCTCCCCGGCGAGAAAATGCCGGATGATCTCCGCCAGGCTGGCATGGCCTTTACTCGGGAAGGAGGCGCTTTTCAACAGCACCAGAAGGTCGTTTTGGTACGTGTAAATGGCCAGGTTGGTTTTCGTGCCGCCGATATCGCCTGCGAGGAACATGGGGCGAATCTAGGGGTGGAAAGGGCGGGAAGGGGAGCTTGAAATGCGGAGATTTGTGATTTCTGTGACCCCGAGTAGCCGAAGATCGACGGACGCGAGGGACTCGCGTCCCTACCTGTTATTTTTTTAAACACGCGCCCTGCCAAAGATGATATAATGTCTCCACCCGCATTCTATGAAACGACTCCTCCGTTTGGCGCTCGTCTCCGCCGTGGCCCTTTCCGGGTGTAACCGGACCCCGCAGAATTCGGTGGAAACGCGGGGCATTTCGTCCTCGCCCGCGATGCCGGCTGCGCCTGTCGCCGCCCCGGCCGTGCCGAGCATGCCTGTTGCTTTCACGCCCGAGACGGGGCGGCTATTATCCCCCCAGGAAGTTCCGTTACTGGAGCAGATCAATCACGAGAACACTCGGATCGTCGCCGCGGCCATGCCGAGTATTGTCCGGATCATCGCGTCCCGCCCGAGTGATCCCCGCGTACGGCTTTTCGGCAATGAGATCCCGTTCCAATTGCCCTTCGGCACCGGCCAACGCCGCACCATCCAGCCGCCCGACACGGCTTACGGTTCCGGCGTGGTCATCAGCAAGGACGGCTACATTTTGACCAACGACCACGTCGTCGAAGAGGCGAACCTGCTCGAGGTTCAACTCGGCGACAAACGGACCTTCAACGCCCGTCTGGTCGCGGCGGATGATCTGGTCGATGTGGCCATTCTGAAGATCGACGCGGCCGACCTGCCTCCGCTGCCATGGGGCGATTCGGACAAGGTCCAGGTAGGCGAGCAGGTCTTTGCCATCGGCAATCCCTTCGATCTTGGCGCGTCGGTCAGCAAGGGCATCGTCAGCGCGAAGGGGCGCAATCTCCCGGTTTCGCCCACCGAATTGGCGCATTATGAGGATTACATCCAGACCGATGCGGCGATCAACCCCGGCAATTCAGGTGGCGCACTGCTGAATATCCACGGCGAGTTGATTGGCCTCAATGCCGCCATTGCCTCGACTACGCGGGTCAACATGGGGATCGGCTTCGCCATCCCGAGCAACCTGGTGCGCTATGCGGTCGAAGGACTGCTTAAGGAGGGCCGCCTGGTGCGCGGTTACCTGGGCGTCATCCTGCCTGATTCGGTTGACGATGGCGTGATCAGCCAACTTAACCTCAAGTCCAGCCAGGGAGCCTTCCTGGCCGCCATTCAACCCGATTCACCCGCGGAGAAGGCGAAGCTGAAGCCCTTCGATTTCGTCACCGGGGTGGACGGCCACAAGATCGATAGCGAGGCGGACCTGCGTCTCGTCGTGGCCCAGATCCCGATCGGCAAGGAAGTGAAAGTCGATTTCATGCGGGCCGGCAAATCTCTTTCGACCACGGTCCAGATCACCGAAACCAAGTCCGAGGACCAAGTGGGCCTCAATCCCGAAAACGCACCGGAATCGGGCGATCAATTTCCCGCCAGTGCCGCGCCGCCCGCTTCCACGGCCAATGTGCTCAACGGCGTTCAGGTGGTCGATTTAAATGACAAGGCGCGCCAGAAATTCGGCATCGAGAACCTGGTGACCGCCGGTGTGATCGTGAATGCGGTGCAGGCCGGTTCCGCGGCCGACGTGAAGGGAATCCAGCGCGGAGATGTGCTGGAAAGCGCGGCCATCAATCATGGCTCGACCCAGTCGCTCGCCACGCCCAAGGATTTTTCGACCCTCAGCGACAGCCTTAAGCCCGATGAAGGCGTGGTGCTGCTCGTACACGAGCGCGATAAAGGGGGAAACAGCTTTGTTTACCTCGCCCCGGCCACGAAGTAAGAGCGGCTCCCGGCAGGTGGACCGAGGCTCCCGGCGACCGTGTTTAGCTCACTGATGTCGGAGTCTCGGTGACGAGAGATTCCGTGGGCAGCGCCGGTATGGGCACTTCCAGATTCGAAGAGCCGTGAACGGTCTTTCGTGGGAGCACGGTCTTGGCCAAGCGACGCGGGAGGGTGATGGCCGGGATGCGCCGGACGGGACTGCGAAAGAAGTCGGCATCGGCTTCACTCTTCGGACGCCGGTCAAAGGTCTGAAAAAGGCCTTCGTAGCGGACACGGATTTTTAAGGGGAGGGACCGGCTCATAGTTAACAAAGCGTCAGATTCGGTTTTTTGCAAATGGGAGGGAAAGCGGCGTGTCGATCAGGTCAGCTCGCTGGGAGGCACCGAGGTGGGCAGGCGCTTGCCTAAAACCCCCGCCTGGATGCGGACGCGATCGGGGTCGGTGTCGAAGCGGTAGCCATGGCAATTGGGGCAGGTGGCTGCATCGCGGATGACGATCGATTCGCAGCCCTCACAGATTTTGTAGAGCTCGGGTTCCCGGGCGATCAGGGCGGCGCGTTCGCCTCGGGCGGCGAGAGATTCGTTGTTCGACATAGACTTGATCAGTTTAGCCGTGTTTAGCGTCCCTTTGTCGAGGAGTTTGCGGAAGACGCCTCCGGCGCAATCCCAGCCTGGGTAGTTTAGATTCGTCCCACCCGGGAATCAATCCCCGTCGCCGTAAATGGTGAAGGTGCAATCGTCGGTATAACTTTCGCCGACGTCCTTCACCATCTCAGGAGGAAAAGGATCGTAGGGCGCACCTTCCCGGATCGCGTTCACACTCGCGGCAAGCAAACTCTGAAGTTGCCCGGTATCGCCTTCAAGCACCTTGGTTTCCACCGTGCCATCCTGATGAATCGTGAATTGGACATGCACCAGGCCTACGCCCATGTACTGGATATTATTATCGACCTTGTGGTGCCAGAGGGAGCCGATCGAGCGGTAGACCTTCGCCTTGTACATGCCGAGCGGACTCTTCATCGCTTCCGGGGAATTATCGCCATGGATGCCGATTGCGCCGCGTGAATCCTGGGTTGTCTCCGGCTGGGATGAGATGGGCCGGGCCTCCTGATGCGAACTGATCGGGGCGATGGTCGGTGCGGCGAGGGCGGGAAGGACGGGCAGTCCATTCGGGTCGTACTGCTGTTTGGCCATGCCCGGAGTGGGATTCTTGGACGGCTCGGGCACCTGCTCCTTGGAGGGGGACGGCGGCGTGGGCTTCGGTGATTGCGAGGTGATTTTGGGCGGCGGGGCGGGTGTCGGCGGCTGGGTGGAGACATTCTGCTGCGGCTGGCTCTTCTGCCCCGGTGAAGCGGCGGAGGGATTCGACGTGGGTTTGGCGGGCGAGTTCGGGGCCTGCCGCATGTTCTCGCCATGCTTCTGGGTGACTTTGATATCGGGCGCGATGGAATCAGGCGTCCGCGCCGCCTGGCTTTGCGATTTGAGACGGGTGTCGTTGTCCGATTCGACCAGCGTCTCCTTGTGCTTCGCCGCCGCATCGGGCTCGGTCGGCATGAAGATGTGCTTCGGCTTGGGCGGGGGCGCGAGGGGCTGTGGCGGCTGCAGGGAAAGCGTGGTGCTGGAGACTTCCTGCGGCGCGGCCTTGATCTCGGGCTTGGGCATGAAATGCGAGATCAGCACGATGGCCAGCACAAAGAGCAGATGCGCAATGAGCGACAGCAGGATGAAAATCACGACCCAGGGCCGGCGTTCGCGTGATTTTCGTACCGGGGGAGACATCGAGGGAGTATAGGGAAGGCCTCGACAACAGGCGAGCGCCCCTTTGCCAGTTAAGAATACTGCTGTTCGCAGGACAATTCCTTTTCCTGCGGGCGCATTACCGTTTATTAAGGTTCGATGGCTTACCTTTGGGATGGCTTTGCGATTCTGGCCTATTTCGCCCTCGTGGTCGGCGTGGGGCTCCGCTCCGCGCGGCACCACGGCCAGAACATGCGCGACTTCAGCGTGGGCAGCCGGCAATTGCCCTGGTGGGCCGTGCTCGCCTCCATCGTCGCGGCGGAGTTAAGCGCGGCGACCTTCCTCGGCACGCCGGGGGAGGGGTATCACCTCCGGAATTTTACCTACGCGCAACTGGCCATCGGCACGATCATCGCGCGGATCATCGTGGCCTATCTTTTCATCCGGCCGTTTTACGATCACAACGTCGTTTCGATTTATGAGTTCCTGCAAATCCGCTTCGGCAAGGGGACGCGGGATGCGGCCTCGGCCGTATTTTTAGTCACCCGGCTGCTGGCCAGCGGGACACGGCTTTATGTCGCGGCGGTGGTGGTGGTGCTGGGTTACGAAATGGTGCATGGCGCGGCCGCGACCAGTGAACAGGAGATCTGGATTTACGGCGGCGCGGTGGTTCTGGTGACCGCGCTGACGACGCTCTACACGGCGGCGGGCGGCATCCGCGCGGTGGTCTGGACCGACGTGATCCAGGCGACCGTGATGGGCGGGGCGGTGATCTACGCGTTGGTCTCGCTTTGGTATGGCGTGGGCGGCTGGGCGGGCGCGCAGGGCGTGTTGAATCAGCCGCACGATTTGCAGGTTTTCGACAGCGGCGTTGATCACTCCAAGGGAGTGATCGCGAATGTCTACGGCATCCTGGGCAGCGAATACACCATCTGGGCCGCGCTGCTCGGTTCGGTCTTCACGACCATGGCGACGCATGGCACGGACCAGGACATGGTGCAGCGGATGTTGACGGCGAAGGACCATCACAAAAGCCGTCTGGCCCTGGTGCTTTCCGGTGTGGCCGATGTGCCGATCGCCATGGGCTTTCTTTTCATCGGCGTGCTGCTGGCGGTGTTTTACCAGCTGCATCCCGATCCCCATTTGCCGGTGAAGAATCCGGAAGTCTTCGCCTATTATATCCTGCACCAGTTGCCGCCCGGCGCGCGCGGGTTGCTGATCGCGGGCGTGCTGGCCACGGCGATGGGTTCGCTGAGTACGGCACTCAACGCGCTGGCCACCAGCTTCACCCAGGATTTTTGGGTGCCGATCTGGGGACGCGGCGCGAATGAGCATCGCGTGGTCAGCGCGGTGCGCTGGAGCACGGTGGTATTCGCGGCGCTGCTGGCACTGGTCGGCACGGTGACGGCGGCGGTCGTGGTTTATTCGCCGCATGCGCGGATCATCCCCGTCGTGCTCGGAATTTTCGGTTACACCTATGGCTCGCTGCTCGGGATTTTCCTGCTCGGCCTGACGACGAAGGGGCGCGGATCGGACCGGGGAAATCTCATCGGGATGTTTGCCGGATTCATCGGCGTGGCGATCCTAAGCGGGCTGCCGTGGGATCTCTTCAACGCGGTGCGCGGGCAGAGTTACGATATCAGCGGCAACGTGGTGCATCTGGTGCAGGGAGGCTGGGCGCGATTGGATAACGGCTACATCGCCGCGCCGACGTGGCTGGTGCAAATCGAGTTTCCGTGGCGGGTGATGTTCGGGACGATTATCACTTATGCGGTCGCGGCCTGCTTTCGGAAAGAGAAGCCGTGGTCCTAAAGGGTGGTATCAGATTGCCGTCATCCTGAGCTTGTCGAAGGATCAGCCTCCGGCACGTCCCCGAATTAGCGAGAGAGCCGCTCGTGCGGACAGTTGAAGTCCACGGAGGCTGATCCTGCCACACGTGTGTGCGACAAGCTCAGGATGACTGACTTTGGAGTGATTATCTAAGTGAAGCTGCTCTAAGCACCGGCTCACTCGTCGCGCGGCGCGCGGCCGAGAAGATCTTTCACCGCCTCCGAGGGTGATTTCCCCTCATAAAGCACGGCGTGCAGTTGCGTCACGATGGGCTTCGAATCGGGCGACATCGCATCGTTGAGAAAGACGGAACGGGTGGTCGGCACGCCTTCGCAAACTCCGCCAAGCTTGGGCAGGATTTCCTTCATGGTGAGACCTTGGGCCAGCAGCGTGCCGAAGCGGAAATTACGGCTCTGGTTGCTCGTCGCGGTGAGGATCAGGTCGCCCATTCCGCTGAGACCCGCGAACGTCTCGGCCTTCGCGCCGGCCTGCACGCCGAGCCGGGTCATTTCGGCGAGACAACGGGTGATCAATCCGGCGAGAGAATTCTGCCCGAGATTGAGTCCGTGACAGGCGCCGCCCGCAATGGCGTAAATATTCTTTAACGCGCCGCCGAGTTCCACGCCGATGAGATCGGAGGAACGATACGTGCGAAAGCTGGGTTGGTGAAGGATGGCCTGGAACTCGCGGGCGAGCTCATCGTTTTGCGCCGCGATGGTGCAGGTCGCGGGTTGGCCCGCCGCGATTTCCGCCGCGAAGTTCGGGCCGGAAAGTGCGCCGACGCGGGGTTCGCCCCAGACTTCCGTCACGATCTCACTGACGCGATGGCCGGTGGAAATTTCGAGTCCCTTGCTCAGGCTCAAGACCGGCACGCCGAGAGCGGGGAAATGCGCGAGCGTCTCGCGGATGTGTTGCACGGGCAGGGCGAGAAGCACGTAGTCGGGTCGCACCTCGGGCCACGCGGTGGCGGTGTGCGAGACGAAGCTGACGCGATGGCCCAGCTTCTCCGCGAGTTGGCCGATGGAGGAGCCCCAGGCGCCGTGTCCGAGGATGAGGATGTTCATGGCTTTTTTGAGGTCCAAAGCTTGGGTTCAGTCCCGTTGAGAAGGCGCCCGATATTGGAGCGATGCCGGAGAACCGCAAGCGTCCCGGCGAGGAAGGCCAGCGCGAAATAAATCCACTGGCCGGGATAGAAGAATGCCGTGGCGATCGGCAGCATGATTGCGGCCAGTACGGAACCCAGGGAGACCCAGCGGGTGATGAGCACGACGATGCCCCACAAGGAAAAGACAATGAGCAAAGCCCACGGCAGCAGAGCGCCGAGGACGCCCGCCGTCGTGGCGATGCCCTTGCCACCCTTGAAGCCGAGCCACGGAGTATAATTATGGCCAAGGACGACCGCCATTCCGCAGAGCACGAGCAGGAGGGAAGTCGTCCAGCTTTTATCCCCCGGAAATTCCAGCGTGCGCAGCAGGAAAAGCAGCAGAAAGCCCTTGAGGAAGTCGCAGGCGAAGGCGACGAAGCCCCAGTTGCGGCCCATGACGCGGCCCACATTGGTCGCGCCGATATTGCCGCTGCCGTGCTGACGGATGTCGAGGCCGCGTGACCGGCCCATGAGGTACCCGGTCGGAATCGAGCCGACCAGGTAGAAGAGCACCGGCCATAGCCAGACCAGATTGTTCGAACCCATGTCGCTTGATTACGAAAAGGCGCGATGGCGGCAAGCAGATTCGTGCGCGACGCTTAAATAAAAGAAAAGACTTTTGACGCGGCGGGAGGCGATTAGGTTTCTTTCCTATGAAGATCGCATTGCTGCACTATTCGTTTTGGCCGGAGATGGGCGGGGTCGAGCAGGTGATGCGGGACCAGGCCGCCATGCTCCGTCGCGAAGGCCACGAGGTGAAAGTGGTTTGCGGAAAGGGAGCCCATCCTGGGGACGACTATCCGGTGGATGTGGTGCCTGAACTGGCCCCGGATTTTCCCTTGAACACTCAGGTCCGGGCCGTGCTCGAGCGGGGACAGGCCGACCAGAATTTCAGCAAATATCGCTCGGCTTTGGTCGAGGCATTGAAGAAGGCGCTGGAGGGCGTGGAGCTGACGCTGGTCCACAACGTCTTTACCATGCACCACAACCTCGCCCTGACGCGGGCGCTGCATGACATTGCCCCGCACCATCGGATGGTCGCGTGGACTCACGATCTCGTGGCGACGAATACCGATTACGCCTTGCCGAATCCCACGCAGCCGCCATGGAACCTGATGCGGACAAGTTGCCCGAATGTGGTCTATGTGGCCGCTTCTGAATTTCGTGCGGAGGAAATGAGGACGCATCTCAAGCCGGAAATTGCCCCGCAGGTCGTGCCCAATCCGGTCGATCCGCTGCGCCTTTTTGGGCTGACCGCCGAGATGCGCGAATCGTACGCCTCGCTCGATTTGCCCGCGCGCGATTTCGTCTTCCTCCTGCCCGCGGCGGCGATGCCGAGCAAGAACATCGATTTCGCGCTGGAGGTGGTGAAGCAGCTGCATGCCGCGGATCGGAATCCGCTCGTGCTGATCACCGCGCCTCCGGTTTCGGGCAGCGCGGCGGCTGAGCGTTACGGGAGTTTTCTCCGGCAATCGTTGCCGACGGAATTGGCGCATCATGTGGTCTTCGTGAATGACTTTTTTCCGGTCGGCGACGCGGCGCTGCGCGATCTTTATCTCCTGGCCGATTGCCTCATTTTCCCCTCGCGGCGGGAGGGCTTTGGGCTGCCCATCGTGGAAGCGGCGCGGTTCCGCCTGCCGGTCTGGTGCCAGGACGTGCCAGCCTATCAGGCGTTGGAGGAAAGCGGGGCGGCGTTCCTGCTGAAAGATATTTCCCAGTTGGGCGATGCCGTCGGCTGGCTCGAGCAGCAATCGATTTTCCTGCAGCAACGCCGATGCCGCGAGCTCTTTGATCCGGGCGTGGTGTACCGGGATTATTATGAGCCGCTGCTGGCGGCATTCGGGGCGGGCGTCCAACGAAGCTAGGTTGCTGTCGCCCAAAAAAGAGCGGCTCGCGTCCGGGCGGGGAAGTGCTTAGGTAGAGGGATGAGATTTCTTTTCCTTGCCTCTCTGTTCGTGTTGCTGGGAATGCCTTCAGTTCGGGCGCTCGACTTCCCCGGCCTGCATGAACCACTTAAGACGGTCACCGAGCAATATTTGATCGTTCAGCAAAAGCTGGCGGCGAGTTCCTTCGATGGCGTTCCCGCCGCGGCCGGGGCGATGAAGACGGCGCTGGCGGGCGATGCGGGAAAGAATTTCGAGCCCGATTTCATCCAGGCGATCAATCATCTGGCGGCGGCGACCGACCTGCACACGGCCCGCCTGGCCTTTCAGGATGTCAGCAACGGATTGATCGCGGCGCTGGCCCAGAACAAAATCCAGACAGGCGTCCTGCACTCGGCGTTTTGTCCCATGGTCCGGGCCTACTGGGTGCAGACCGATCCGCATAAGATCCAAAATCCCTACTACGGGCCGGCGATGTTGGATTGCGGACAGATCCAGCGCCAGTTTTAAGGGAAGGGGGCGGTGTCGCGGCCGTCCGCGGGTACCTTAAATTACCCCTTGACCCCTCGGAGGTGGTACGCTTTACTTCTCGGCTCAACTTTAACCCCGAATTATCGCGTTTTATGGCCAAGACCGTCTCTCTCCAAGTATCTCAACGTGCCGGCATCGGCCGCACCGCCCTCAAGGCCGTGCGCAAGGCTGGCCGCGTCCCCGGCGTGCTCTATGGCAAGACCAAGGATTCTGTCCGTTCGCGCCCGATTGCGATCGACGCCAAGAAGCTGAAGACACTGCTTCACTCCTCCACCAGCGAGAACGTGCTTGTGGACGTGGAAGTGACCGATGACGCGGGCAAGAAGGTCGATCAGCACCTCGCGCTCCTGCTCGATGTGCAGCATCACCCGATTGAGGATTATATCATTCATATCGATCTGCACGAAATCGCGCAGGACGAGATTCTCCATGCCGAAGTGCCCGTCACCAGCATTGGTGAACCGGACGGCGTCAAGAATGGCGGCGGTCTCCTCGAGACCATGCTCCGCACGATCCGCGTGGCCTGTTTGCCCCGCAATCTGCCGGAATTGATCACGGTCGACGTCAGCCATCTCCGCATTGGGGAATCGGTCCACGTCAACGAATTGAAGCTCTCCGAGGGCGTCACCGTTACGAACCCGGGCGAACTGCCGGTGTTCAGCGTCTTTGCTCCGAAGGAAGAAGCGGCCGTGGTCCCTGGCGCGGAAGTCAAGCAGCCCGAAGTGCTCAAGGAAAAGAAGACCGATGAAGCCGCCCCTGCGGCGGATGCCAAGGGTGGCAAGGCTCCGGCCAAGGCCGAAGCCAAGAAGTAATCGTCAGCCGGATCCTCTTTGGGTTCCGGCTGTTGTCCCGGCCCTGGCAACGGGCTGGGATGAGCGAGGATTTGGAATTTCGTGTCCAACCCGACCTTCAAACTTGTGGTGGGCTTGGGGAATCCCGGCCCGAAGTATCTGTTGACCCGGCATAACGTGGGTTTCCTGGTTCTCGACGCCTGGGTCGATGAAGAGGAAGCGCGTTTTAAGGAAGAACGGGCCCTTTTTTCCCAGGCGGCGCAGTTGGATTCGGGCGAGCGTTTGGTCAAGCCCGCGACCTACATGAACGAAAGCGGGAAGGCGGTCGCCGCGTGGCTGGAATGGCTGAAGCTGACACCGGCCGATTTGCTGGTGGTGGTGGACGATGTGGCGCTGACGCTGGGTCAGGTCCGGTTGCGACCGGAAGGTTCCAGCGGCGGACATAATGGTTTAAAGTCGATAGAAGCTCACCTGGGCACGGATCGCTACGCGAGGTTGCGTTGCGGGGTGGACGCCGTGCCGCCGGGTTGGGCGCTGGAGCACTGGGTGCTCTCGCGTTTCCAACCGGAGGAGGAGGACGCGCTCGGGCGGATGATCCGCACGGCCCGAATGGCGATTGAATGTTGCCAGCGCGAGGGAATTGCGGTAGCGATGAATCGGTTTAACGGCATCAATCCCGCCGGGACAACGAACGATCAGACTGGAACGAAAGAAAACAACTCATGAATAACTACGACGGCCTCTTCATCCTGAACATTCAAGGCAAGGATGAAGGCCTCAAGGAAGCCATCGAATCCATCGAAAAAGAAATCGAAGGTTTCGGCGGCAAGATCACCGGCACGCAAAAGATGGACCGCAAGCGCTTCGAGCGCGCCGCGGGCGACATCGACAGCGGCTTTTACGTCAACGTGCAGTTCAGCCTCGCGCCGGACAAGCTGGAAGCGCTTCGCGTCAAGCTCACGCTGAACGAAGTCGTCTACCGCCAGTTCTATCTCAAGCAGGAGGTCGTGGCCGCCTAAGGCCGCGACAACGCGATGGCCGCCAGCCTCAATAAAGTTTTCCTGATGGGAAACCTGACCCGTGACCCCGAGGTGAAATATACTCCCAAGGGCACCGCGGTGGGCGATTTGGCCATCGCGATCAACGATAGTTACAAGGCCCAGGACGGCACGATCAAGGAGACCGTCACCTACGTCGATATCGAGGTCTGGGGCCGTCAGGCCGAGACCTGCAAACAATACCTCGCCAAGGGGCGCGGCGTGTTTGTCGAAGGCCAGTTGCGTCTCGATCAGTGGGAGACTCCCCAGGGCGAGAAGAAGAGCCGCATGAAGGTGCGCGCGGACCGGGTGCAATTCCTCGGCAGTGGCCTTGGAGGCGGTGGCAGCGGTGGAGGCGGTGGCCGTCCCACCGGTAACTACAGCAGCGGCGCGGAACGTTCCGGCGGCGGCGAAAGCGCCCGTCCGGCCCGGCCTGCCAGCCCGCCGGTATCGGACGACGGCCCTCCTCCGCCCGACGACGACGACATCCCCTTTTAAGCCATGTCCACCTCCAGCCAACCCGAGTTCGATTGGTCGCAGGCCGAGTCCCTGTTGGGCGACGATTATCAAAACGTCCCGCAGGACATGGCCGACATCGTCCTCGAGCTCGTCCAGAGCGCCGAGCAGCGGTTCGGAGAACTAAAGGCCATGAGCCCGGAGACAGATCGCACGGCGATCTCCGCCCTGGCTCATCAATTGCGCGGAAGCCTGCTCAATTTCGGCTATGTCGAGGTGGGAACCTGCCTTTATGAGATCGAGAAGAAGCCCTACGCTTCCGCCGATTATCTGGGTCTGGTGCAAAAGGCCGAGGAGACGTTCGTGAGTTCGAACAAGCTTCTGGCCGGACGTTACACCTCTCTACGTCTTTCCTAAATCCCGGCATGTCCCGGTTTCTTCACAACCGGCAGGAGCCGGGTTCCCGCACCGCCGATTACGAGTACGAGCTCCATCCCGAGCTGATTGCGACCCATCCCGCGGCCCGGCGGGAACAATCGCGCCTGTTGGTCTATCATCGCGCGACGGACAAGATCGAGCATCGGCGCTTCGACGATTTGCCGGAATATCTGGGGCCGGACGACCTGCTCGTCCTGAACGATTCGAAAGTACGCCCATCGGCGATGGCCACGGCGGACGGACGGCTCGAAGTTTTGCTCCTCGAGGAAACCAGCCCGCAGCATTGGGTCGCCCTGGTCAAGCCGGGCGCGAGGGCCAAGCCCGGCGCGCGGCTCCATTTCAAGGCGGGGCCGGAGGAGAACGCCGGACAGGTTGAGGCGGAGGTGTTGAAGACCCTGCCGGGCGGCGAGCGTGTGCTGCGCTTTTTCGGTCCGATCGATCTTATGAAAATGGGCGAGATGCCCCTGCCTCCCTACATCCGCAAGCGGCGTGGCGTCCTGGGCGAGAAGGAGCACGAAGCGGCCGATTACGAGCGTTATCAGACGGTCTATGCGCGGCAGGAGGGCTCAGTCGCCGCGCCGACGGCGGGCCTCCACTTTACGCCCGAGCTGCTCGCCCGGTTTCCTCACGCGTTCGTCACGCTGCACGTTGGCTTGGGCACCTTTCGCCCGGTGAAGACTGAGTTTTTGGCCGATCACGAGATGCATGAGGAGGTCTATTCCATCCCGGTCGGCTTCGAGGAGGCCTACGATGCCGCGAAGCGCATTGTCGCGGTGGGAACGACCTCGGCGCGCGTGCTGGAGGCCGCGCCGCATCTCCATCCCTATCGGAGCCGGACACGGATTTTCATTCATCCGCCCTACGAGTTCAAGCGGGTGGATGTGTTGCTCACGAATTTTCATTTGCCCCACTCGACATTGCTGATGCTGGTGAGCGCTCTGGTGGGCCGCGAGCGCCTGCTGGAAATTTATCGCGAGGCGGTCGGATTGAAATATCGCTTCTTCAGCTATGGCGATGCGATGTTGATTCTATGAAGAGCCAAAGCGCGATCGGACTGGCGCTGACTTGGGATGGCGCGCGCTGGCCGTTGCGATCTCTGCCCGCGGCCGCCCGCGCATTTCTGCGCGGAAAGGTGGCGCCCGGAAGCGCGGAGATGGAGCAACTGCTCTCCGGGGACCAGGTGAAAGAGCTGCGCATCTGCTGGGTGCCGCGGTTGAAAGGCGGGGACGAGGTTCTCAATGCGCCCTTCCACACCGCGGACGGCCTGCGGATGAATTTCCGGGCGACGGCCTCAAGGCAGTTTGGCGACGTGCTCGGCGTGGTTTATCGGAGATAACAGCCTGCTGCCAGCTTAGGGAGACGGTGATTCCTCTTCCGATGGCAGCAGTTTCGGTTCGGCTTCGGGAGGCTGCGTCCAGGGAAACTCCGGCTTCTCTTCCCGGTTGCGATATTTGAGGTGCAGATGTGTTTCCATGACGATCAACGGCACCTCACACTTCGATTCGATCAGGTCGAGAATGCCTTCCACGCAGGCTTCCTCGACCTGTTGAGGTTCGCGCTTGAGCAGGACAGCGAGGCGCTCCATCTGCCGCTGGGTATGGGGCGACAGCGCGCTGGATCTTCCTTCCGATCCACCCCGGAGCAACAGGGAAATGGCCTCGCGAACGAGATCGGAGATCGTCTCGCCACGGTTGCGATCGGTACGTAATTTCTCGAGGAGCTCCCGCTCTTCGGGAGTCACTCGTACGCGTAGTTGATTAGTCTTGCTGTCGACGGAGCCCATGCAGATATCTTATTGCATCGGTGGCTTGCGCGAAGACTTAAGATTCATTCTTCATCTTCTTCGGTCGGGATCGGTTCGCCTCTCTTGATGTATTCAAGATCCTCGCGGATCAAGCGCCGTTCCGCCGCACTGATGTGGTCGATGAAAAGCTTACCGTGGAGATGATCCACCTCGTGGAGAACCGCCCGGCCGAGAAGTCCGCCGGCGTCAAACTCGAAGGTCCCGCCGTCGAGAGTGCGTGTCTTCACGTTGACGCGTTGCGCGCGAGGAATATCGAGCGAGAGTCCGGGAAAGCTGAGGCAGCCCTCGTGGCTGGTCACTTTCGTCTTGGTCATTTTCAGGACCGGATTGATGAGGACCAGCGGCATGAAGGCTTCCGGATCGACCGGCTTGCCGGCGATCCACATTTTGCTGGGACGCTCCTTGATGCCGGTGATATCGATCACCGCAACTTGGATCGCCTCTCCAATCTGCTGGGAAGCCAGGCCAACCCCCCGGGCCTCGCGCATGGTATCGAAGAGATCATCGATCAAGGCGTGAATCTTGGGCGTTATTTCACCCACCTCGCGACCTTTGGCGCGGAGCACGGGTGCGTCATAATGGACGATTTCCCGGATCACGGTGTGGCTCCTCCAGCGGCGTGGGCGTCCATAAAGGTGGGAAGATCGGTGATGCCCGCCGTATGGGCGGCATCCATGACTTTGGTGATCATACCGAAGGGCGCTTTCGTGTCGGCTTTCATCGCGACCTTGTAGGCGGGATTCGCCGCGATCTTGCTCTTGAGCAGGTCGCCGAGTTGGTCGGGTTCGATGGGCGTATCGTCCAGGAACATCTTGCTGTCGGCGGTGACATAGATGATCGAGGGCTGGGTGTCCTTCGTCGTGGTCGCGCGGCTGGAAGGAGGCACGACGATGTTGATCTTCGGCTCGCTCCGCTTGAAGACGGTGGTGGCGATGTAGAAAATGAGCAGGACGACGAGAATATCGATCAACGAAATGATGTTGATGATCGGCGGACGCCGTACTTTCCGGGAGAATCGCATGGAAGGATTAGGCGGTCTCGACGACTTCGGCCTGGGTGTAGAGTTTGCCCAGGAGTTCCGAGCAAAGCGTTTCCAGGTCGATGGTCAGCGCCTCGATATGGCGGGAGAAAAGGCTGTGGGCGATGAGCGCGGGAATGGCGACGAAGAGACCGGCGACGGTGCAATACATCGCCTCGGCAATACCGGCGGCAATGGCCGTGCCTTGCGCGGAGAGATCGGTCGATGTTCCCGCCGAGCCGAAGATACGGATCAGGCCGAGGATGGTGCCCATGAGGCCCAGCAGCGGCCCGAGACCGGTGACCACTTCGAGAAAAACGAGCCCGCGCTCGAGCCGGACGATTTCGCGCCGGGCGTAGGCCTGGACGGCCTCAGCGTTTTCCTCCTTGGGCCAACTGGTGTACATCAAACAGGCGCGGACCAGTCGGGAAAGGGGCGTGTCCTCATCGACGGAAAGCTGCTCGATCAACGTGGTCTTGCCGCCATAACCGAGTTCGTGAATCGCGCGGGCCAGTGCCGGCTTGATCACGATATTGGGCCGCAGTGAAATGATCCGCTCGAAGATGATCGCGATGGAGATGATGCTGCAAAGCATCAGCGGAACCATCACGTACCAGGAGAAAATGAAAGTGTCTGTCCAGGAGCCTAACATAAGCCTTGAAAATAGCGTGGGCCGCTGGGGAAGCGATTCTTTTTCCGTGCTTGCCCGATTACAGCGGCGTCATGCCAGGGAAGGCATCCATTGTAGCGGCGGTCCATGACCTAGCTATCCCCGAACTCGAAAGTCTCGTGGCTGCACGGAAGGTGCTGGTCTCGGGTTACGCGCTGCATCTGGCGGTTGAGGAGCACGCGCAATCGGTGGAGAGCTCGGCAATACCTCATTGCGGGAAGCGGTGGAGTTTTTCCTCTGGCATAACCGAGCTGACGTACCCCGGTTGACGCTGGCAGAGATTGCGGAACAATTCGCGGCATCGCGCCAGCAGTCGGGACTTTCGGCTCATTACGTCAGCCAGTGCCGCAAGACGCTCGGAACTTGGCCAAGGTGTTTCCGGCAAGACGCTGCCCGATCTGAAAACGGCGGAACTCGATGCTTGGCTTGGCGGCCTCAAATTCGCAACCAAGACCAAAACCGGAATGCGGATTATCTTGGTTGCCTGTGGCAATTGGGCTGAAGGGCGGGGGTTTGTGGTCAAAGGAGGAAGGCCTTTCTACTTGGAACCAAGCTATGGCAGTATCAGGCGTTCGGCTTGGCAAAACTCATTTCGTAAGGATTTCATTTATGCGCTTATTCCTATTTGGATTTGTCTCTGCCTTCGCTCTGATCATCGTCGCGGGCTTTGCTTTCATTGAATTGGGCCTTGCGCCTGTCGCGACATCCTCTCCTCCGCTTCCCTTTGAAAAACTGATCACGGGGATCGCGCTTGACGCACGCGTCAGCAAGGAAGCTCCGACCACCTCTCCGATCCAGCCCTCTGATGATGTCTATTTCGCGGGAGCGAAAGTTTACGAAATCAACTGCGCCGTATGTCACGGACTGCCCGGCCAAGAGCAGACTCCGATCGCCAAGGGAGAATTTCCGAAGCCTCCGAAGCTTCTGGTGGGGAAAGGTGTTTCGGATGATCCAGCAGGCGTCACCTATTGGAAGGTAGCCAACGGGATTCGATTGACCGGCATGCCGGGGTTCCAAGCCTCACTCACGAGCGACCAGATGTGGCAGGTAAGCCTGCTCTTGGCGAATTCCGACAAGTTGGCACCCAAGGTCATGTCCGATTTACAAGGGGCTTCCTCTCAGACTGCGGTACCTTTAAAGCTGCCGTAAATTTCGTTGCTCGGGAAGGCGTGGCGACATATCTCGCCTTGGTGATAGGGGGCCGGTGGGGCGTCCGGCCTGAGCTGCCTGTGGCGGCTTTCGGTCTTAGTGGTGCGGGACTCAAGTCCCTAAACTCGTTGCCGTTCTCTCCACGCTTGCTAATTAATTCGATACTCCGCTCACGCCTCGGCGGTCATAGGCCGCCGCTACAGCTGAGGGTCGGCTACTGCTCCGAATAATTCCAAGTCAGCCCGCCGTCGATGACCAGCGTCGTGCCCGTGATATAATCCGATTCCGAGGAGGCAAGAAAGGCGACGGCGGAGGCCACATCGGCGGGCTTGCCCAGCCGGTTGAGAGGAATGTTGGAGAGCAGCGCCTTGAGCTTGTCGGGATCGTTCAGCAGCGCCGTATTGATCGGGGTCTCGATTGCTCCGGGAGCGATGTTATTGATCGTGATGCCGAGCGGGGCGAGCTCGATGGAAAGATTGCGCGTCATCATCTTCAGGCCGCCCTTGCTCGCGCAGTAGGCGGTGAAGTGGGGGAAGGGGAGGTCTTCATGCACCGAGCTGATGTTGATGATCTTGCCGCCCGACTTCCGGCCCTGCAGGTGTTTCACAAATGCCTGCGTGACGAAAAAGGGGCCCTTCAGGTTCGTGTTCATCACGAGATCGTAGTCGTGCTCGGTCACATCCCAGAATGAGGCGTTTTTTTCCACGCCCGCGTTATTCACCAGCAGATCGATCTGGCCGAGGCCCGCCACGCCATCGCTGATCAGCTTCTGTGCGCCCGCGATGGAGCCGAGATCGGCGCCAATGGAAACCGCGCGGCGTCCCAGCTTCTCGATATTCGCCTTCACCGTATCGGCCTCCTCGGGATGCGAGTGGTAATTCACGACGATGTCGGCGCCCTCGGCGGCGAGCCGTTCCGCAATGGATTGACCGATGCCCTGGCTGCTGCCGGTGACGAGTGCGACTTTGCCTGAGAGTTTCATAATGCGCCTTTTGGTTGGGTGACTGGAATGAGGAGTGATCTTCGAAGCTAAGAAAGCCCGTCAGTCCGCCCTTGTCTAGGAAGGAGTTTTATCGGGGCAGGGACAGCAGGCTCCTTTCATCCGGCGTGTCTTGACGGAGGCGTTGAGGATTCGAGGCTGAAGCTTGGTTACTCTCTGGCCTTGCGTCAAAAAGAGGTGTCGGGCAACTTCTTGCGGATGTCCGAAGAGGGATCTTCTTTTTCTTCATTTTCCAAGGAGACACCATCTCCGGCGGACTTGACGCTTCAAATCCAGAACCACCTGGGTGGTTTATTCGCCGAACAATTGGACCGCATTTTTTCCCTCGCCGAGGAATTGCGGGAGGAGGACGGCTCCTACTTCGATCCCAAGAATGCGATGCCGTCGGAATGGTCGCAGGCCAATGGCTTCGATCTCATGCCGCTCGTCATCGGAAACGAGGAATGGGCGCGCCTGGAAGCGGGGCTGATCCAGCGGGTGCGGGCGTGGAACTCCTTCCTACGCGACATCTACGCCGGACAGGAAATTCTCAAGGCGGGCGTGGTGCCCTACGAGATCGTCTATGCAGATCCCAATTTTCATCGCGGGTGCGCGCGTCTGCCCGGAGCGATCCCGGATTACCTGCAATTGACCGCTTTCGATCTCCAGCAAAATGAGCGCGGCCAGTGGCTCGTGATGGAAGATCACATGGGCGTGGCGGAAGGGGCCACCTACGCCATGAAAAAGCGGCAGATCATGCGTCAGATCGCCCCGCGTCTTTTCGAAGGCGTGGAGGTGCTCTTCATCGAGGATTTCGCGGCGCAGGTCATGGATATTTTGCAGGAACAGGTGCGCAACCCGGATGGCCGCGTGCGCGCCGTGCTGCTCGCGCGGGGCAGCAGCGACGAGCATTATCTCGACCACGCCAGTCTGGCGCGGCAGATGGGCGTTTCCATCGTGCAGGGGAGCGACCTCGTCGTGCTGGATAGCCGCCTTTATCTGAAGACCATCGCGGGCATGGAACGGGTCGATGTCGTGTTGCGGCGGCTGGAGACCTCCCTGCTCGATCCGGTGACTTTCGACGCGGGCAGCCGTTTTGGCGTGCCGGGCCTGCTTTCGTGCGTGCGCCGGGGTGAACTGGCCATGGCCAACGGGCTCGGCTCGGATCTCGCCGATAATCGCGCGTTGGCGGCGCATCTACCCGCGATCATCGAGTATTATACGGGCGAGCGACCGCTCCTGGCTTCGCCGCACGTGTTCGAATTGCGCGATCTCGATGTGCGCGAGGAAGTGGCGGATAATCGTGATGCCTATGTGGTTCGCCATGCTTGGAAACGGGGGCCCGCCCACGAATGGATGGTGCGGCACATGCCCGCGCACGATTGGAACCGGCTTTGGCAGCAGATCGATGCGAACCCGAGTGAGTATGTCGCCCACAAGGCGCTGACCCAGGCCACGGTTCCTTCCTGGACGGCGGCAGGCTCGCGCTCGCTGCCTGTGACGTTGCGCGCCTTTGCCCTCGGCCAGAATCGGGTCTCACCCTGCGCGGTCGCCTGGACGGGCGGAATTTCCTCCCTGTCGACCTCGATGGTCCAGGCCACGGACCGTATCAAGGATGTCTGGATCTTGCGCCAGTCCTCGGGGGCATCCATTCCCTATTATGCGCAGACGGAGGAAGCCCCGACCCGGTTGCGCCTGACCAGCCGGGTGGCGGAATCACTTTTCTGGATGGGCCGTTATGCAGAGCGGGCCGAAGTCACGGCGCGCGCCCTGCGCATCGTGCAGATGCAGACGTGGCCGCCCGCGCATACCGCGGTCGCCCGGAAACGCCGTCCGCTTTGGGCCGCACTGGCGGCGCTCACCGGGCACGATTCCGAATTCTTTTTACAGCCGGAGAAGAAAATCAAGGATGTCCGCGACGTGCCGTTTTATTTCCTGCTCGATCCCGAGCACGGCGGTTCGGTGCTTTCATCGCTGCAGGCCTGTCGCGAGAACGCGGAAAATATCCGCGAACATTTCCCGCCGGAAGTCTGGTCGGTGCTCAACCGGCTTTATCTCCAACTGGCTTTCGACGCGGACCAGGCCGGGACGGATCGCGTGCGGATGATCCTGGAGGACCGTTCGCTCCACCAGGATATCATCATGCAGCTCGATGAACTGACGGGTGCCTTGGAAAAGCACATGCTGCATAACGACGCGTGGCATTTCTGGCAACTTGGCGTTTATGCGGAGCGAAGCCTGACGACCATCCTCGCGCTCGAACAGGTGCTCGTGCCGGAGACGGGCGGAGATTCGCCTGCGGATTCGATCAGCAGCTCGAACCTGGATTTGTTGCTGCAGATGTTGGCGGGACAATACGCCTATCGCAGTCTCTATCACGCCCGTCCCATCGCCACGCGGGTGGCGCGTTTGCTGCTTCAGGATGAGGACTTCCCGCGCTCCGCGTTCTTTTGCCTGAACGGCATGCGCCGCGCGTTGGAGGCGACCCTGGGCGAGAATCCCGCCAAGGGCGCGGATACGCCGCTCAAGCATTGCGCGCGCGCGATCACGGACCTGAACTACATTGACATCATGACCTACTTTCCCCGCCGCAGCGGCAACGAAAGCAGCTCGCCTCTGGGAGGCGATGACGATCTTTCCGGCGTGCCCACGGCTGAGTTTTCCGGCAAGCTGGAGGACCTGATCGACCTCCTGGTCGAGTTCAACGTGCTCATCTCCGATCATTATCTCGATCACCAGGTGGTCATTCGCGAGCCGGAACTCTTCGACCTCCCGAGCCCACGATGATCTTCAATATCGTTCACAACACGTCCTACGAATACTCCGCTCCGGCGATCGAGTCGTTTACCGAATTGCGGGTGCGTCCCCGTCAAAGCAATCTGCAGAATATTCTTCATCACGTCACGGAAGTGAATCCGCGCGTGCCGCTGGAGGAATTCACCGATTATTACGGGAACACGGTCGAGTGCCTTTCCGTCCCGTTCCGCCACAAATGCCTGAGCGTCACCTCGCGCAGCACGGTGGAGACGATGCCGCGCAAGGATGCGCTGAGCGGGCTCGACCTGACGGTCAGCGAGGCAGTGCGCCTGAACTGGCCGCAGCGCCGGTTGCTCTTCGATTATCTCATGCCGTCCCTGCATGCGCCTTTCACCCCGGAGCTGGAAGCGCTTTCGAAGCAGTGTCTTCCCAGCAGTGGCTCGTTTGCCGATTCGATCCTGGCCCTGAATTCGTTCATCTATAATCAATTCACTTACATGCCGGGCGTGACCGATGTGCGCACGCCGCTGGCCGAGGTGCTGCGCACGCGGCAGGGCGTCTGCCAGGATTTCGCGCATCTGATGATCGCACTGATTCGTTGCGCCGGCCTGCCCGCCCGTTATGTCAGCGGCTATATTGAGACGAATTCATCGGGTGATCCAGATGCGCTGACCGGCGCGACGGCCAGCCATGCCTGGGTCGAAGTTTATCTCCCCAGCGGCTTCTGGCTGGGCATCGACCCGACCAATGAGATTCTTGAAGGTGAGCGTCACGTGCAGATCGGCGTCGGGCGCGACTACCATGATGTCTCTCCTCTGCGCGGCGTCTTCAAGGGCCCGGAGCGGCAGGAGCTATCTGTGGCCGTGACCGTTTCGCGGACGACGGGACAGAGCGTTCCTTTTGGGGCTTAGGTCCGCTTTGTTTTAGCGCAGCTCCAGCTCTTCCTCGAATTTCGTGAGATTGCGCACGCCCGTCTTGCCGACGATGACGACATCCTCGATCCGCACGCCGCCGACGCCGGGGTAATAGAGTCCGGGCTCGACGGTGATGCTCAGCCCCTCGAATAGTTTGCCGGCGGCAAAGCGCGGGGATTCGTGCAGATCAAGTCCCAGGCCGTGGCCGACGCCGTGGAACATGCCGACCCATCGTCCCTGGCGCTGCTCGGTCGGATAACCGGCGGCGGTGAAGCGCTCGATCAGCTCCTTCTGCAGGGCGGGGCCGTTCGCGCCCGCGCGCATCTGTTTCATGACCCAGCGTTTGCCGCTCTGGACGGTGGCATACTGGGCCTTCAACCCCTCCGAGGCACGGCCGCGCACGACTGTCCGCGTGAGATCGCCATAATAATGATTGCGGGCATGGCGTGGAAAAATATCGAGCACGATCGCCTCGTTCGCACGCAGGGGACCGTGGCCGCGCTCGTGGGGATCGCAGCCCTGCTCGCCGCCGGCGACAATGGTGTTGGCGGGCGAGCCTCCGGCATGGAGCACCGCTGAGTCCATCTCGGCCCGGAGCCGTTCCGAGGTGAGGCCCATTTTGTTCCATTGCAGAAATCCGCGCCGATCGGACTTGCTCGCCTTGAGGACATCGATGCCGCGCCGGAGTCCCGTCTCAGCGACACGCAGGGCTGTTTGGAGCGCCGCGATTTCCTCCTTCGTTTTCTGGCCGCGTTGCGGGAAAAAAGGCGCCTCGGAAACGGTGATCCTGAGTCCTTCCCGGCGAAGTTTTTCCAATAGCCCGGCGGGGAATTGCTCCGGCACGAGGAACGAGCGAAGCCGGTATTTTTTTGCGATGCCGACGATGATGCCCGCAAATGAGCCCTTGGCCTTGGGGTCGAGAAACTCGCCATTGCCATGCACCTCACTGGCACGCGCGACGGGCCGGGCACGATCGATCTCGAGGGGCGACAACGCAATATGGGTCTTGCCGCGAATTTCCCACCAGATAAACGGATCGTCGGCATAGAAGCCGATGGCGTAAAGCATGTCGGCATCGGAACCACTCGCGGAACACATCAAACGGGCTGAACTCATGGCTCAATCTACCGTCAATTTTTGGATCGTGTCCGCAAGATTTTCCTGTCAAATGAGAGCTTATGTCGATTGCCACGCGCACGGGGGACCAAGGGAGGACAAGCTTGATGTATGGCCGCCGGGTCGCGAAATACGATCTGCGGGTGGAGACCTACGGTACGGTCGATGAGCTCAACGCCGCGCTCGGTCTCGCGCGGGCGCACGCCACCCTGCCGATGGTGAAAAAGGAATTGCTGCTCATCCAAAAACAGCTCGTGGCCCTGATGGGCGAACTGGCCGTGGCGCCGGAGGATGCGGACCGCTATGCGGAAGACAAGTACCCGAGGCTGACAGCCGAGATGCTGCAGCACCTCGACGAGCTGGTCGCCCGGATCGAAAAAGAAAAGATTACTTTTGCCGGCTGGGCCACGCCGGGGGCAAGCGTTGCATCTGGCGCGCTCGATGTGGCGCGGACGACCTGCCGCCGCGCCGAGCGTCTGGTGGTCAAGTTGTCCGCCGATAAGGAAGTGGAACTGCTCGTGATCAAATACCTGAACCGGCTCTCGGACCTGCTCTGGCTTTTCGCGCGTTACACCGAGACTCAGCTCGGCGTTTCGGACGATTAAGGCTGAAGATGCGCGAGCGCCTGCTTCGCGCCGTCCCGGATTTCGCGAATGGCTAATTCCGCGTCGACCTGACCGAAAACCGCCGTGCCCGCGACGATCACTTCCGCGCCGGCGCGAACCGCGGGCCACACGGTGTACTTGTCCAGGCCGCCATCGACCTCGATATCGAATTTGTAGTTGCCCTTCCGGCGCAATTCAACCGCTTCCTTCACCTTCTCGAGCATCTCGGGCATGAATTTCTGACCGCCGAATCCGGGCTCGACGGTCATGATCAGCAGGCGGTCGATGTGGCCAAGATGGTCACGCACGGCGGAGAGGGGCGTCTTCGGTTTGACGGAGAGTCCGGCCTTGCAATCGAATACGCGGATCTCCTCGATCGCGGTGTAGATGGTGTCCTCGGTCTCAACGTGAAAAGTGATGTTGGCCGCGCCCGCCTCGCAGAAAGAGGTGATGAATTTGCGCGGGCGCGAGATCATCAGGTGGACGTCGAGCGGCAGCTTGGTCAGCCCCTTGATCGTCTTCACGATGGCGGGGCCAAAGGTGATGTTCGGCACGAAATGGCCATCCATGATATCGACGTGGAGCATATCCGCGCCACCCTGTTCAACGCGGGCAACTTCCGCGCGAAGATAACTGAAATCGGCGGCAATGATGGAGGGGGCGATGCGGATGGGATTCATGGGCGTTTAGCTGAGGATTTGAGGCAGGCGCGCGGCGGCGGCCTTGTCCAGCATCCAGACCTTGGTGCCGTCGGCGGGCACGACGCGTTGGACAGGATAGACCGCATTATGGCGGTCCTTGACGAGGACGTTGTAGATCATGTCCGTCTTGTCCGCGCCGGCGACGAGCAGGTAAATGGCGCGCGCGGCGTTCAGGACGGGATAGGTGAAGGTGATGCGGTCGGTCTTGAATTTCTCGACCGGGTTGGCGATGACCCAGCGTTCTTTTTCCTCGAGGCCGGGGCTGTCCGGAAAGAGCGAGGCGGTGTGGCCGTCGGGCCCCATCCCGAGCAGGATCAAATCGAATTGCGGAAACCCCTTGTCCCGCAGGATCTCGTTGAAGAAGGAACGCATCTCGACCTCATAATCGGCCGCAGCCTGCTGCGCGTCGGGCAACTCGGCGCGGACACGGTGCACATTCTTTTCCGGCACCAGTCCCGAGGAAAGAAGCGTCGTCTTGACCATGAGATAATTGCTGTCCGCATGGTCGGGCGGCACGTGGCGCTCATCGCCAAAGAAGAGATGCGTTTTGTCCCAGGGGAAATCCCGGTAGGCGGGGTCGGTGCCAAGTAGGGTGTAAAGCTTCTTTGGCGTCGAGCCACCCGCGAGGGCGAGGGTGAAGAGGCCACGCTCAACCACACTGCGCTGCGCCAGCCGGGTCAACTCGGAGGCGGCGGCCAGCGCGAGGGCGTCGCCATCGGCATAAACGTAACGGAATTCCTGGCTCATGAGTTAAGCCTACGTTCGCAGATCAGGAGAGGCAAGCGCCGCCGATTTTGAGGATCGACTCGATTCACAATTGTCACGTCGGATCCTCGGACCTTGCTGAAAAAGACTCACTCTCAAAAATTTCAGTCATCCTGAGCTTGTCGAAGGATCAGTTCTGCCCCGGTAAAAGCAAGAGGCAACCGACCTGATCCTTCGACAAGCTCAGGATGACTGAAATTTTCAGCAAGCTCCTAGACAGCCCATTTGCCGCGAGAAGGCTTTTCTGCTTCCTTGGGCGCATGATTTTCCGCGCTGCAGCTTCATGGGTCTGTCTGGGCCGGGCATTGATCGGCTTCCTCATGGCGGCAAGCCAAGTCCATGCCCAGACCCCGGCTCCAGCCGCTCCGCGTAACGTCGTGCTTTGGATCAGCATCGATGGGTTTCGTGGAGATTATATCGGGAAGAAGTCGCTGCCTTTCTTCAATGGATTGATGAAGGACGGGGGCTTTACGGGACATCTTCAGCCCATCTTTCCCTCGATTACTTTTCCCAGTCATTCCGTGGAGATGACCGGCGTGCCGCCGGATCAAAACGGGATCACGGGCAATAGCATGCTGGATGAGCGCACCAATAAAGTCGTCCACTTCCCGCCTGATGCCTCCCTTTTGCAGGCGGAGCCTCTGTGGGTGACGGCGGAGCGCCAGGGCGTCCGCACGGCAGTGCTTGATTGGCCGTTATCGCAAAATGAACCGGGGCCGGTGCGGGCCTCTTATTTTCTCGACCGGTATGACGACAAGCTAACTGATGAGGAACGGCTTTCCCGCATTCTGGAAAACTGGAAAGCCGATCAGGCCCCCCAGCCGCTGCGCCTGATCATCGGATATATTCCTTCGCTCGATCACGCTGGCCATCAGTACGGCCCGGAAGCTCCGCAGATCGCAACCACGCTTCAGCGGATTGATCAGGAAATGGGCAGCTTTCTCCACGAGGTACTCCAGCTCTGGGACCAGAAGATGACGAAGAACGATCATCTTTATCTCCTCATCACGACCGATCACGGCATGCAAAAGGTGCAAAACATCGTGGATGTCCACCGGCTCGCATCGCCTTTGGTTTTACAGGGCGCGGAGATCGTCACCAATGGCCCGGTCGCCTCGTTTTACTTTCCGGAGGTGGCCGCCGGGGAATTGGCCGGTCGCGTGGGAGCGGTTAAGGCGCAGATCTCAACTCAGCCCTTTCTCGAATGCTATGCGCGGGACGAGTTGCCCGCAGCCTGGCATTATCAGCATCCCACGCGCGTGGGCGATCTCGTCGTGGTGCTCAAGCCTGGCTACACTTTTGGCAAGACAGTCAACCAGGCGCTGCTGAAAGTCGCGGACGCCTCGGATGTCCAGGGAATGCATGGATATCCGCTCGAGACCGCGCCTGAAATGCAGGGCACGATGCTGCTCTGGCGTTATCCCGATCCCATCGGCGCGCGCGATCTGGGGAACGTTTCCGTGCTTCAGATCGAGCCGACCGTCGCACAGATCCTGGGCATCGCTCCCTCGGTCGCGGCCAAGGGAAAGCCGATTGCCTGGTAACTCAGCGAAGGCTCCACGTTTTCGCGGAAGCGATCAGCGGCACACCTTGGGACCGGCAGGGACGCGCGGCCTTTCCGTTGACGGAGACCTTCTCGATTTCCGCGGAAGTCGTGAAGGTGAAGTCGCCGTTTCCATACCCGGAACGCAGGGACTTGAGCGTGATCTGGATCGAATTCTTCGAGCGCTCGGCTTCGAGCTCGATCTCGGATCGCTTGTCCTCCTGGTAGGCGAAAGTAGCCCCGTCATCGAAGACATAGCGGAGCGTCGTCTTCCCGGTGTCGGAGAGGAAAAGGTGGAAGTCGATCTTCGCCGCATCGAACACATTTTCTTCCGGCTTGAGACGCGCGAGGGGGATGATCGTCGCGTCTCGAATGAAGAGCGGCGTGGTATTGGCCTGGAAGGTGAAGCTCAATTTCTGGCCGCCTTCGTACCAGCGATTATCCATCGTCGCGTACCAGCGCGCGGGGTTGGGCAGCACCACTTCTCGGGTGGTGGGATTCTCATTCACAAAGGGCGCTTGCATGATCGCGGGGCCGACCATGAATTGATCGTCGATCAGGCCCAGAGGCAGTTCCTGCGTGTCCGGGAAATCGTAGAAGAGCGGACGCAGGATCGCCTCACCGCTTTCCTCATGTTGCGCGAAGAGTTGATAGAGATAGGGCCGCAGTCGGTAACGAAGCTGCATATAATGCCGCAGCAGTTGCATCGTCTTTTTATCGAAGGCCCATGGCTCCTGTTGGCGGCTGTTGGCGATGGAATGGTTGCGAAAGAACGGAAAAAGAAATCCCGCCTTGTACCAGGCGATCATCAGTTCCGCCGTGGTATTTCCGCCGAAACCTCCCGCATCCGGGCCGTTGAAGGGAATCCCGGAGAGGGCGAGGTTGAGCGTGGTGGGGATGCTGTTCTTGAGGTGAAAGAAATTGCTGTAGTTATCTCCCGTCCAGATGGCGGTGTAGCGATTGGATCCAGTGAAGCCGGAGCGCGAGAGGAGGAAGGGCCGCTCCTTTGGCCGTGCCTTGAGAAATCCCTGCCGCGAGGCCATGGCCATGCCGAGGGCGTATTGATTGTGGAAGGAGGAATGGCTCTTGGTCCCGTGATCGAAAAGCATGTCTTCATTTTCCGAAGGCCCGGTGGAGGGATCATTCATGTCCAGCCACGCGCCGGGAATCCCGGCTGAGACAAAATCGGCCACTTCCTTGGCCCACCAGTTGCGGCCGGAGACGGTCGAGAAATCAGGAAAAGCCGAGTCACCCGGCCAGACGAGACCGACATATTCGCGGCCTTGCGGATTCTCGCAGAAGGCCCGCGCCTTGCGCCCGCGTTCGTAAACGGGATAGCCCTTTTCGACCTTGATGCCGGGATCAAAAATCGGAACGACTTTTCGTCCCTGACTTTCGAAATGGGCGAGTGCCTTTTTAGGATTCGGGAAATGCTTTTTCGCGAAGGTGAAGACCTTGTAATGGTCCATATAATCGATATCGAGCCAGAGGCCATCGACCGGGATGCCATGCTTGCGGAAATTCTGGTCGAGATCCTTCAGGTCCGATTCGGATTGGTAGCCCCAGCGGCACTGGTGGCAGCCGAGCGCCCAAGCCGGGGGCAGGGGAGTCGTGCCGATCAAGCGCTGCACCTTCCGCGTCACGTCGGCCAGCGAGGGCCCGTAAATGAGGTAGAGATTCGGCTGACCCTGCTCGGCCCCGAGAAGAATATTTCCGGTGCTTCCGGCCACGTCCAGCTGATTGGCAATTGAGGTCTTGGTGCCGGTGGAAATGAAGGTCGCGTAGGGATTATCCAGGAGCAGGCCCAGATAAGTGTTCTCGCGTTTGATGATGAGATAAGGAATCGAGACGTAGACCGGATCGGGAATCGGTTTGCCCTCGATGAAGGCGGAGGCGGGGAAGTCGCCCCAGACGTCCGTATTCCAGAACTTGGTGGTCTTGCCCGAGTGTTCAAACCCGGTCCACTTTTCGCCCAGGCCATAAAACTGGCTCCCCGGCTCGCGGTTGAATTGGAAGATGGAGGCTTCGCCGCATTGGCCGAAAAAGCGCTGGGAAATCCCGCTGAGCAGCGTATCGCCCTCAATGTTTTTAAGCGTGATTCCGGTGTCCCGCGCAATGTGTAGCTGGGTCTGAGCCGATTTCGCAGATCCTTTGCGCAAGCGCAGTCCCGCTTGCGATTCATTGCGTTCCCAGCCCTTGCCGACAATCTGGAGATGATAGATGTCATCGGCTCCGGACACGACCTTGAGTCGGTAGGAACCGCGCTTCGTTTTGAAGGCATTCTCGCGATCAAATTTGGCGGCGAACTCGAAATTGGCGGAATAGGGGTACTTATGAAAGTGCACGGCCCAAAGAGGTACGCCACTCCAGTGGAAATGTAAAAGAAGAAGCAAGGCTCCATGGAGCAGATGCAGGAAGCTCGCCGTGCCTGGGCCGGAGCAGGTAGGATCGAGAATCATGCCGGGACTTCTTGCGCTATTGGCCCATCCCGATGACGAGATTTTCTGCGCGGGTCTGCTTGCCGCCGTGGCCGGGCGGGGTGTGCCGGTGCATCTGGTTTACTGGACCCGGGGCGAGGGAGGCGGTTCGTTCCGTCGACGCGCGCTATGGCGTTGCCTGCCGCGCGCGTGGCATCCGCGGGCGGGGGAGGCGCGCCGGTCGGCAGCGGTGCTTGGCGCAGCCTCGCTGACTTTCCTGGGCGCGATTGATCCCGTGGCGGAGGGCGGACTTCGCGCGCCGGTGGAGGATAAAACGCTGATGCCCAGGCTCGCCGCATTGCTGGAGCAGCATCGGCCGGAGATGGTTTTAACGCACGGATCCGAAGGAGATTACGGTCATCCGGCGCATCAGCGGCTGCATCAAATCGCGCGGGAAGCGGTCGCACAAGGGGGTGGCTATCCGCTGCTAAGTTTCAACGCGACGTGGCCCGGCGCTCCTGACGCGCGGTTTCTGAACAGGAGCGACTCCGCCGATTTCATTTTCGACGCGCAGCCTTTCTTTCGAAAAAAACTCGCCGTGATGCGCGCCCATCGTTCACAGAAAGGCACCTTGGCGGCCGTGGCGCCGGGTGCAAGTTTTCGCGATCTACTCCGCTTGGGGCGCTACGAAGGCTACCATTGTTGGGCCGAGGGCGAGCGGCGGACTGAGGCCCTGGCCAAGCTTCGGCAGTGGACGGCGCCGGGCGCGGTTTGACAGCCGCAAGTCCACCCTTACTTTTCACTAACCAAAGGAAAACCATGAGCACTCCCGGAACCTCGACTCGTCGCCCCGCCCATTCCATCGAATCTTTCTTCGTCGATCGCTGGTCGCCGCGTTCGTTGCTGCCCGAACCGATTGCCGAGGAGAATTTGCTGAGCCTTTTCGAAGCGACGCGATGGGCGCCTTCCTCCTATAACAATCAGCCGTGGCGCTTTCTCTACGCGCGCCGCGAGACGGAGGCCTGGCCGCTCTTCTTCAATCTGCTCGTCGAACAAAATCAGGGGTGGGCGAAGAATGCGGCGGTGCTCATCCTGGTCGTCTCCAACAAGAAATTCGACCACAATGGCAAGGACGCGCCGACCCATTCGTTCGACGCCGGTGCGGCCTGGCAGAACCTGGCGTTGCAAGCATGGCTCAAGGGCTATGTGGCGCACGGCATGCAGGGATTCGATTACGAGCGGGCGCAAAAGGAACTGGAAATTCCCGACGACTTCAAGGTCGAGGCGATGATTGCCCTTGGTCGTCAGGGGCCGAAGGAGTCGCTGCCGGCTGCGCTGCAGGAAAAGGAGGAGCCCAATCAGCGACGGCCTCTTTCCGCCACGATTGCGGAGGGGAAATTTACTTCCAGCCTCGTGCACGCAGAGAAGAAGTGACACCTCTCGCAATTACGATTGGGCAATGTTGAAATAAGGGCGTACCCCGGCGGCTCTGATACGTAATCCTATCAAAGCCATGTTCACTTCAACTTTAGTCCGCCGTCCGCTCTGCGTGGGTCTCCTTTCCGCCTGCGCGGCGCTGCTACTTTTTATCTCTGCGGCTTCAGCCGAAGAAAAGGTGGCTCCGGTGCCCGCCTCTGCTCCTGGACTCCAAACGGCGACTTTCGGCATGGGCTGCTTCTGGTGTGCCCAGGCGCTCTTCGAGAAGTTTGGTGGGATCACCCAGACGGTGGTCGGCTACGCGGGCGGGCACACGGTGAACCCGACTTACGAGGATGTTTGCACCGACCAGACGGGCCATGCCGAGACGGTGCAGATCACTTTCGACCCCCAAAAGATCACCTACCAGCAATTGCTGGAAGTCTTCTGGGATGTGCATGACCCCACCACGTTGAACGCGCAGGGGCCCGACGAAGGCACGCAATACCGCTCCATCATTCTCTATTCGAATCCGGAGCAGCAACGGTTAGCCGAAGCATCCAAGAAGGAGGAGGCGGCAAAGCTTGGCAAACCGGTGACGACGGAAATCGTGCCGCTCACGGCCTTCTATCGGGCGGAGGAATATCACCAGGACTATTTCAAAAAGAATCCGCACGCACCGTACTGCCTTTTCGAGATCAGCCCCAAACTGCTCAAGCTCGAGTTGAATCCGCCGAAGGATGTGAAATTAAAAAAGTGAGTTCCGGCGGTTCTGCTTCTCGACAAAGATCGCGGCCTCGTTCAATTTTGAACTCCTCGCTTCAATGAAGGCGGGGAAATCTTATCTTTTAAAATCAAATAATATGAGCGATCAGGGAACCAAAATAGCGGTGGTCGGCGTGGGACGGATGGGGGCGAACATGGCGCGACGTCTGGCCGAGAAGAATTTTCAAGTCACCGCCGTCTATGACGTGCGTCGCGAAGCGGCCACGGAACTCGCGAAGGAACTCGGCTGCGCCGCTCCGGCCACCCTGGCGGAAGTGACCTCCGGTGCCGACTTCATTCTCACCGTGGTTTCCGATGATAAGGCGATGCGGGATGTCTTTACCGCGCCTGGCGATAACCTGCTCACCGGCGCTTCCGGCAAGACCTTCATCAATTTCGCGACCGTCTCGCCCGAGGTCCATCTCGAGGTGGAAGCGGCGGCCAAAAAAGTCGGCGCGGCGACCATCGAAGCCTGCATGGCTTCCAGCATCACCCAGGCGCGGCAGGGCACGCTTTATTTGATCCTGGCGGGCGACGCGCAGGTCGTGAAAAAGGCGACTCCCATGCTGGAGGCGCTCAGCAGCGCGCGGCGTCACGTAGGTGAGACCGGCCGCGCCGCACAGGTGAAGGCGCTGGTGAATATGGTGATGAACATCAACACCGCCGGGCTTGCGGAAGGCCTCGGACTCGGTGATGCGCTGGGGCTCGACCTGAACGTCCTGCGCGAGATTTTTTCCCAGACCGGCGCCAATTCGCGCGTGCTGGAAACGGATGGCGCCGACATGCAGAACCGGGAGCACGATTGTTACTTCTCCTCCGCCCATGCCGCGAAGGATTCAGGCATCGCGGTTGCGCTGGCGAAGCAGGCCGGAATCCAGGTGCCGCTGGCGGAAACAACGCTCGCGCAGTATCGGCGGATGGTCGACAAGGGCTTGGGTGAACTCGATAAATCGGGCGTGGCGGAGTTGACCTTCAAAGGTCGCGCGCAGTAAAGAGGCCAGCCCTTCGCCCTGTTCGAAAACTGCGGGGAATCTCCAACTTTTCGACTCGGTTCCTCAATTAGTGAGACAAAAAGTTGGGTTCAACTTTCCTATAAATCACATTTACAATTTATTCCATCTAGGATAACTTCTGAGGCGTGAACTGGGAATACAAAGTTTCCAACGCCCCCACGACACCGAGAGAACTCCAGACCATCCTCGACCGCGATGGGACCGAACAATGGGAGTTGGTCTCCACCACGCTGATCGCCAGCCGCCTGCTGCTCCTCTTCAAGAGGCCTATCGAGTATGTGGCGGAACAGGAAATCATCGAGGAGACCCCCGCCCCCGAAGAAGCGGAAGCGATGATGGCCGAGGAGGAAGTCACCACTCTTTACGAGACGGGTGAGGAGCTGGCTTAAGTCTTTTTGGCTTTCGGTGGCGAGGTGGCGGTTTGGACGGAAAAACTATCGAGGGAAGTCTCGTCCCTTTCAATATAGCCGGTGAGTTCCATCCCGGTTTTGACATCCTTAAGCGTGCCGGGCTGTCCATCCACCGTGATCGCGGTGTTTCCGTCGGCGGTATAGGTGACGTCTTTCTTTTCCCTCTTGAATGTCAGCACGATCTGTTGCTTGCCGGGATCGACCTGTTTCACCAAGGTGCGGTTATCGGGGGGAGGCGCGGCCGCCTTTTTCTTGGCGGCGGCCGCTTCCGCCGTTGAGGCCAGCAGCAATCCGACCAGACAAAGAACCAATGCAAAAAGGCAAAAGGAAGATTTTCGAGTAACACTCATGGAATAAGATAAGGCCATATTTGTTTCAGCGAAGTCTTTTTCCGCACCGGCTTTTGAAAAATAGTATTGAAGTAGGGCGGTCTATCACTTAACTCGCCATTTCGCCCATGCCTATCATTTACGACCGCAAGACGCGGACTTTTTTCCTGCACAGCCCCCGGACTACTTACGCGCTCGAAGTTGGGCCGCTCGAAAGCCTGCTGCATCTTTATTGGGGACCCCGTCTGCGCGGCGGCGATTTGCGGAGCTTCGTTTATCGGGGAGATCGCGCTTTTAGTCCCTCGCCGTTGCCCAAGGACCGTAGCTTAAGTTATGACACATTGCCTTGGGAATATCCGGTCTACGGCCGGAGCGATTTCCGTCCTCCCGCGCTTCAGGTCGTTTTCGCCGATGGTGATCGGACGCCGGATCTTATCTATAAGGGCCATCGCATTACGGCGGGCAAACCGAAGTTAAAGGGGCTCCCCGCGACCTACGTGGAACGCCCGACCGAGGCCACAACCCTGGAAATCGATCTCGTCGATCCGAAGAGTGAACTGAAGGCCACGCTAAGCTTCAGCGTTTATACCGACCGGGATGTCATCACCCGTTCGGTCACGATTCACAATGGCGGGAAATCGGCGGTCACCCTGAACCGGGTCCTGAGCGCCAGCATCGATCTGCCCGACGCGGACTTCGATTTTCTCCAGCTTTCGGGCGCATGGGCGCGGGAAAGGGGAATCGTCCGCCAGCCCTTGCGTGAGGGGACGCAATCGGTCGAAAGCCGTCGCGGCTCCAGCAGCCATCAGCAGAATCCGTTCATCGCCCTGCTCCGTCCCGGCACGGACGAAGCGCACGGCGAGGTCTACGGCTTCAGCCTGGTTTATAGCGGCAACTTTCTCGCCCAGGCCGAGGTCGATCAGTTTCAGACCACGCGGGTGCAGATCGGGATTAATCCCTTCGACTTTTCATGGCGGCTGGAACCGGGCGACACCTTCCAGGCTCCGGAAACGGTCCTTGTCTTTTCCGCGGACGGCCTCAACGGCATGTCCCAAGTTTATCACGAGCTTTACCGGGAACGCCTGGCGCGGGGGGGCTGGCGCGACCGGGAACGGCCGATCCTGATCAATAATTGGGAGGCCACCTATTTTAATTTCAACGCGGCCAAGCTGGAAACACTGGCCCGTCAGGCGAAGAAGGCCGGGATCGAACTTCTCGTGCTCGACGATGGCTGGTTCGGCCGGCGCGATGACGACACGACCTCATTGGGCGATTGGACGGTCGACCTGAAAAAGTTGCCACGCGGGCTGGATGATCTCGCCCGGCGCATTCATAAGATCGGCCTCAAGTTCGGGCTTTGGTTCGAGCCGGAAATGGTCTCGCCCGACAGCGACCTCTACCGCGCCCATCCCGATTGGTGCCTCCATGCGCCGGGCCGGTCGAGAACCACCAGCCGCAGCCAACTCGTCCTCGATCTTTCCCGTCCCGAGGTTTGCGACTGGGTCGTCAAGACCGTCGGCGGCGTGTTGGCCTCCGCGCCGATCGATTACGTGAAGTGGGACATGAACCGGCACTTGACCGAGATCGGTTCGGCCGCTCTGCCGCCGGATCGCCAGACGGAGACGGCTCATCGTTATATGCTCGGTCTTTATGACGTGCTGGAACGGCTGACCAAGCGCTTCCCCCGCGTCCTCTTTGAAAGCTGTTCCGGCGGCGGCGGGCGCTTCGATCCGGGCATGCTCCATTACATGCCGCAGAATTGGGCCAGCGATAACAGCGATGCCATTTCGCGTCTTCAGATCCAGTACGGAACGAGCCTGGTTTACCCGGTCAGCGCCATTACCGCGCATGTCTCGGCCGTGCCGAATCATCAGGTGGGACGCCTGACTCCGCTCAAGACCCGTGGCGATGTCGCCACCGCGGGAAACCTCGGCTACGAGCTCGACCTCGGTTCGTTGAGCGCGTCCGAGCAAAAGGAGGTCCGCAACCAGGTCGCCTTCTATCTGCATCATCGCAAGCTGATCCAGTTCGGGCGCTTTTACAGGTTGCTCAGCCCATTCGAGGGAAATCGCGCGGCGTGGATGATCGTCAGTCGGGATCAAAAGCAGGCGCTGGTCTGGAACATCGACGTGCTCAATCCCGCCAACCCGCCCCGGCATTTCCTGCGCCTTCAAGGCCTTGATCCACGGCGCGATTATCAAATCGTTGGCACGCCGAATATTTTTGGTGGCGATCTTCTCCACGGCGCGGGCCTGCCGGTGCCCCAGCAAACGCAGGACTTCCAGAGCACGGTCTGGGAATTGAAAGCGGCGCGCTAGGAGCTTGCGAAAAAAGGCTCACTCTCAAAGTTTCGGTCATCCTGAGCTTGTCGCACACATGTGTGGCAGAATCAGGATGGCTGACTTTGGAGCGACTATCTAAGTGGAAACCGGGCTAGGAAAGTTCCGCCCGCGCATCTCGGCGATTACCGTTTCCGTGGGGGCGCGGCCAGGGTGAATTCGAGCAACGGTTCGGTCGCCTTAACCTGATTTTGCAGCGAAGCCTGGATCGTGCCGGAAGCATTGGAGACCGTCTGCAGGGAAACCTGGCCCGCATAGGTCTCGTAGGCTGCCGAAGGCGCGCCCGCAACGGTTGGCAATGGTCTCGCGGTGAGGATCCGCATGCCGGAGCGGGCAAAGGACCTCGCGCTGATCTCCTTGGCCAGTGCGGCAACATCGCCCGTGGAGGCCTCCCCGACGCTGGCGAGATAACTCTTCGCGAGGTCCGCCGCATAAATGCATTTCTTCGGATCGTCGATGAACGAGCGAGCGATTTCGAGACGCAGGGATTCGATGATGCCCTGGTCGTCGGTCGTCACATCAAGCGTGACCAGCGCGCGAAAGGCCTCGCCCGTGGGCTTGAAGGCGATCATCGTTGGCGAGCTGTCGCCGGGAACCCGCGCAAAGTTGAAGAAGGTGAAAAAATCGCTGCTTTTCTCGACGACGGGCAGATGTGCCCCGATTAGCCCCGTATCTTCGGCGACCAGGGGAGCAGCCGCCGCTGGGCCGGCAATGAGACAAAGAATGAAGGTCTTGAGCCGTGACCAGGGACCGTTCATTCGCCAAAACTGAACAGGCCGTCATTTATTGGCAAGCCCCTAGTTGGAGTAGTCCGCGAACTCAGTCTTCGACAAGCCAAAGATGCCGATTATAACTGGAACCATGGAAGATTGTCCCGAGTCCCGGCGTTTGGACGAAGATATTCGCCGGGTCAAGAATTGGAAACGCTGGGGCAGTTACCTGGCGGAGCGGCAATGGGGTACCGTTCGAGAAGATTATTCGCCCACCGGCGACTGCTGGAATTACCTGCCGCATGACCATGCGCGCAGCCGGGCCTACCGTTGGGGCGAGGACGGCCTGCTCGGCTTCTCCGATCGCGAATGCCGTCTCTGCTTCGCACCCGCCTTGTGGAACGGGGCGGACCGGATCCTCAAGGAGCGCCTCTTTGGCCTCTCCAACGGCGAGGGGAATCACGGCGAGGATGTCAAGGAGGCCTACTTTTATCTCGATGCGCTGCCGACTCATTCCTATCAACGCGCGCTCTATAAATATCCGCAGACCGCCTATCCCTACGACCAGTTGCGCACGGTGAATGGTCAGCGCAGCCGCGAGGAACCCGAATACGAAATCACCGACACGGACGCCTTCAAGGAGAACCGCTACTTCGATGTGGAGGTCGAGTACGCCAAGGCCGGGTCTGACGATATCCTGATCCAGATCACGGCGACGAACCGTGGTCCCGCGGCGGCCACGCTGCACCTGCTTCCCACTCTCTGGTTTCGTAATACGTGGTCCTGGGGCCGCATGACGGAGGATACGCCGGTGCGACCCGAATTGCGCCGCCGTCAGGATGGCCACGTGCATGCGGAACACGCGACCCTGGGTGACTTTGTGTGGCTGCTCGATCCGGCCTCCCAGCCCCAGTTCCGCGATCTGCTCTTCACCGAAAACGAGACGAACCAGCAGCGTCTTTTTGGGACGGCCAACCCGCAGCCTTTCGTGAAGGACGCCTTTCATGAAGCTGTGATCAACGGGCACAACGACGCGGTCAATGTCTCCGGTATCGGCACGAAGGCGGCGGCCCATTATCAGGTGGAGATCGCGCCCGGCGGTAACTACGTCCTGCGTCTGCGTCTCGTGGAGGAGAAGGATGCTCCGCCCCAGGGAGAGGCTTTTGGCGGCTTCTTCACAGAGATCATGAGGCAGCGCCGGGAGGAGGCGGACGCCTTTTACAAGGCCCACATTCCTTATGCGCCGGAGAGCGAGGAATTCCGCATTATGCGCCAGGCGCAGGCGGGCCTTATCTGGTCGAAACAGTTTTACTATTATGAGGTCGTCCGCTGGCTGAAGGGCGATCCCGGGCAGATTCCACCGCCGGCGGAACGGCTGAACGGACGCAACCATGATTGGCCGCATGTGTTCAATCGCGACGTGCTCTCCATGCCGGACAAGTGGGAATATCCCTGGTTCGCGGCCTGGGATCTCGCCTTCCACACTGTCGAGCTGGCGCGCACGGATGCGGCCTTTGCAAAGTCGCAACTCACGCTCCTTTTGCGCGAGTGGTATATGCACCCCAATGGCCAGGTACCCGCCTATGAGTTCGCCTTTTCCGACGTGAATCCCCCCGTGCATGCCTGGGCGGTTTGGCGTGTTTACAAAATCACCGGCGCCCGCGGCGCCCGCGATCTCATGTTTCTGGAAAGCGCCTTCCAAAAGCTGCTGATGAACTTTACCTGGTGGGTGAACCGCAAGGACGCGGAAGGCCGCAATCTCTTTTCCGGCGGCTTTCTCGGGCTCGATAATG